>JAFWSS010000055.1 GCA_017524385.1 Prevotella sp. | reverse complement strand
GTTGGAACCCTCGAAAGGCAGATTGTATGCGGCTGCCACAGCGCTTACCTCCGGAAGGCTTCGCAGCGTTTGATCCGCCCGGGTCAGTGCCTGCCGGTAAAAACTCCTCAAACTCCACGACTTCGGGGGACCACTTGGCCTTTCCGGACATGCATAAAGCAAGTCCCTACGACAAATGTGATTTGTAACACCTCCTCACAAACATTTGTCTCTAACTCCTCTAACTTCTCTAACTCCTCTAACTTCTAAAAACTCCTAAAACTTCTCTAACTCCTAAAAACTTCTAAAAACTCCTCTAACTTCTCTAACTTCTTTAACTCCTAAAACTCCTAAAACTCCTAAAACCTCCTAAAACCTCCTCCCCCCCTTCCCCCCATCCCCGCTCCCGATAACGATTACGGAAAGAAAATCAACTTAATTTCTGCTTTTTGTTGCGAAAGTCATTTTTTTGACGTAACTTTGCAAGAAACAAACAAAGACACTGCCAAGGAACCTGAAAACACTATGGGAAAAATCTCACACAAGGGGGTTGTGGAAACTGTGGATGCAGACACCGTAAAGGTGCGCATCACACAAGGTTCCGCGTGCGCCGCTTGCAAGGTGGCCAACCACTGCAGTGCCGCAGAGAGCAAGGAAAAGACGGTGGAGGTCGTCTGCGACGATGCCGCCAGATATGCCGTCGGTGACGAGGTGGTGGTGTCCATGCCAATGGGAAATGGCAGTCGGGCGGTGCTCCTCGCCTTCATCCTGCCCTTCCTGGTGCTGCTGGCGGTATTGCTCCTCACCCTTTGGGTGTCGGGCGACGAGGCCCTCTCCGCCCTGCTCGCCCTCGCGAGTCTGGTCCCTTACTACGCCATCCTCTATCTCTCGGAAAAGAAGATAGCCAGGACATTCTCTTTCGTCATCGAACAATCAACAAATATCAACTAAAACAAGCATTATGGATTTCATTTTGAATGCAGTAATCGTACTTGGAGGCATTGCCTTGATAGCAGCCGTCATCCTTTACGTCTGCTCCAAGAAGTTTGCTGTAAAGGAAGACCCGCGGTTGGGCCTCGTGGCAGAGCAGTTGCCAGGCGCCAACTGTGGAGGATGCGGCTTCCCAGGATGCTCCGGTCTTGCCGACGCGCTGGTCAAGGGAGCAGACGCCGGGTCGATCGACGGTCTGTCGTGTCCCGTGGGCGGTACTGAGGTGATGACCAAGGTGGCCGACCTCCTCGGCATGGCCATGGCCAACAGCGAACCCAAGGTGGCCGTTGTCAGGTGCAACGGAACGTGTGAGAACCGTCCCAAGACCGTGCAGTATGACGGCCTGCGCACCTGCACCGCCATGCACGCCTGCGGCGCTGGTGAGACAGGGTGCGGCTACGGCTGCCTGGGATGTGGCGACTGCGTGGCGGCGTGTCAGTTTGGCGCCATCGCCATCAACGAGACGACGGGCCTCCCCGAGGTGGACGAGGAGAAGTGCACCTCTTGCGGAGCGTGTGTGAAAGCCTGTCCACGCAACATCATCGAACTGCGTAAGCGCGGCCCGAAGGGCAGACGCGTTTACGTGCAGTGTGTCAACAAGGACAAGGGTCCGGCAGCGAAGAAGGCTTGCAAGGCCGCGTGCATCGGATGTGGGAAATGCCTCAAGGAATGCAAGTTCGAGGCCATCACCATCAATGCCAACCTCAGCTACATCGACCCGGAGAAATGCAAGATGTGCCGCAAGTGTGAGACAGCATGTCCCACGGGAGCCATCATCGCCTACAACTTCCCACCGAGGAAGGAGAAGCCGGCTGAGCCAAAGGCTCTGGGAGCAACCACGGCACAGCCCGTCGGCAAAGCGGTGAAACCCGATGAGTCCACGGTGAGGCCAGAAGTAAAACCCCAACAAGAAGGAAAGGAGGAAAAAGTATGAAACTGCGTACTTTCAGCATGGGTGGCGTACACCCAGAAGAGAACAAGTTGTCGTCGGAGGTGAAGACCACGCCAGCGGCATTGCCCGCACAAGCCGTCTTCCCGCTCTCGCAGCACATCGGCGCACCCGCCAAACCCGTCGTCGCCCGTGGCGACAAGGTGAAGGTGGGCACGATGATAGCCGAGGCCGGAGGTTTCGTCTCCGCCCCCATCTTCTCCTCCGTCTCGGGCACGGTGCTCAAGATAGACAATGCCATCGACGCCACAGGATACCTCAAGCCATCCATCATCATCAAGGTGGAAGGCGACGAATGGGAGGAGTCCATCGACCGCTCCGACAAACTGGAGACCCTTGCCGAGCACCCCGAACTCACCCCGGAGGTCATCGTGGAGAAGGTGAAGAACGCCGGCATCACCGGCATGGGCGGTGCGGGATTCCCCACGTTCATCAAACTCTGTCCTCCACCCACGGCCAAGGCGGAGTGCATCATCATCAACGGCGTGGAATGCGAGCCATACATCACCGCCGACTACCGCCTGATGATGGAACATGCCGACGAAATACTCGTGGGCTTGGAACTCCTGATGAAAGCCGCCAAGGTGGGCAAGGGCTATATCGGCATCGAGGACAACAAGCCCGCCGCCATCCAGCTCTTTGAAGAGAAGACCGCCGGAAGAGGCGACATCGAAATCGTGCCGCTCGCCAAGAAATACCCGCAGGGAGGCGAGAAACAGTTGGTGGACGCCGTCATCAAAAGACAGGTCCCGGCACCACCCGCCATCCCCGTCAACGTAGGCGCCATCGTGCAGAACGTGGGCACGGCCTTCGCCGTCTATGAGGCGGTGATGAAAAACAAGCCCCTCTTCGAGCGCTACACCACGGTGACGGGAAAGATGCTCAAGAACCCCTCCAACTTCCTCGTGAGGATGGGCACGCCGATGATAGACCTCATCAATGCGTGCGGAGGGATACCCGAAGGCGACCACAAACTGCTCGCCGGCGGTCCCATGATGGGAAAGGCCCTCACCTCCGCCGACGTGCCGGTGTGCAAGGGCACCAACAGCGTCACGCTCATCAGCGGCGACGAGGCCCGCAGGAGAGAGCCGCAGCCCTGCATCCGCTGCGCCAAATGCGTCAGCGCCTGCCCCATGGGACTCGAGCCCTACCTCCTTGCACAGGTGTCGTCCTTGCACCTATGGGAAAAAGCCGAAGAGGAGGACATCACCTCCTGCATCGAGTGCGGGTCATGCATGTTCACCTGCCCGGCCCACAGGCCGCTGCTCGACAACATCCGTCTCGGAAAATCCACCGTCATGGGCATCATCAGGGCCCGCAATGCTAAGAAATAAAGTTTACCACCATGTCAAAATTCATAGTATCACTTTCTCCACACGCCCACGGCAGCGACTCCGTGGAGCGCAACATGTATGGAGTCATCATCGCATTGGTGCCGACATTGGTCGTGTCGTTTCTCTATTTCGGCATTGGTTCGGCCCTCGTCTGTGCGGTGAGCGTGGCCGCTTGTGTCTTCTTCGAGTGGGCCATCACCAAATATCTCCTGAAACGGCCGACGTCCATCTCCGACGGTTCGGCCATCCTCACCGGCCTGCTGCTGGGATTCAACCTCCCCTCCAACCTGCCGTTGTGGATCATCGTCATCGGAGCACTCGTCGCCATCGGCATCGGCAAGATGACCTTCGGCGGACTGGGTTGCAACCCCTTCAACCCCGCCCTGGTGGGACGCTGCTTCCTCCTCGTCTCCTTCCCGGCACAGATGACCTCGTGGCCCGTGGTGGGAGAACTTGACAAATATGCCGACGCCACCACGGGGGCGACACCACTCAGCATCATGAAGACCGCCATCAAGACGGGTGACGCCTCCTGCCTCGACCAACTGCCCGACTCCCTCCACCTCTTGCTGGGCAACGTCCCCAACGGCGGTGCGGGAACCATCGGCGAGGTATGTGCCCTCGCACTGCTCATCGGCCTGGCCTACATGCTATGGAAGAAAATCATCACATGGCACATCCCCGTGAGCATCATCGCCACCGTCTTCGTCTTCTGCGGACTGCTCCATCTGGCAAGTCCCGTCTATGTCGACCCCGTCTCCGCCATCCTCAGCGGTGGTCTCATGCTCGGAGCCATCTTTATGGCCACCGACTATGTGACGTCGCCCATGACGCACAAGGGGCAACTCATCTACGGCGTATGCATCGGACTGCTCACCGTCGTCATCCGCAACTGGGGCTCTTATCCCGAGGGAATGTCGTTCGCCATTCTGATCATGAACGCGTTCACCCCCCTCATCAACACCTATGTCAAACCTAAACGATTCGGGGAGGTTCTGGAAAAATGAAAAAGTTAGAATCAACATTAGTCAACATGGTGGGCGTGCTCGTTTGCGTGTGCCTCATCATGGGAGGCATCCTCGCCTTCGTCAACCATGTCACAGAAGGTCCCATCAGCCAGCAGGCGGAGAAGGCACTCTCCGACGGCATCAAGGCAGTCATGGTGAGCGACCAACTGAACGTCACCGCCAACGACACGGTGAAGGAGACCATCGACAACAAGGAGTGTGTGTTCATCGTGCACAAGGTGGCCGACGCATCGGGCAAGGAACTGGGTGCCGCCGTGGAGTCCACCACCCTCGGATTCGGAGGCGACCTCAAGGTGCTCGTGGGATTCAATCCCGCGGGTGAAATCCTGGGCTACACCCTCCTCGAACATGCAGAGACGCCGGGCCTCGGTGCGAAAGCCGACAAGTGGTTCCAGAAGGACGGCAAGGCAAGCATCATCGGCAAGAACCCCGCCACGCCGCTGCAAGTCAGCAAGGACGGGGGCGACGTGGATGCCATCACCGCCTCCACCATCACCTCGAGGGCGTTTCTCAAAGCCATCAACCAGGCTTACAACGTCTATATGAAAAAGGGCACCGATGCAGAAAGCGGCGCCACCAAGAAAGTTGCCACCATTAAAGCAGAACAGCCATGAACCACATGAGAATACTGACCAACGGTCTTATCAAGGAGAACCCCATCTTCGTACTCCTGCTGGGCATGTGCCCCACGCTGGCCACCACCACCTCGGCCATCAACGGCCTTTCCATGGGACTGGCCACCATGTTCGTACTCATCTGTTCGAACGTCGTCATTTCCTGCATCAAGAGCATCACCCCCGACAAGGTGCGCATACCCGTGTTCATCGTCGTCATCGCATCATTCGTCACCATCCTGCAACTGTGCATCAAGGCATACCTGCCTGACGTGGACGCCGCCCTGGGACTCTTCATCCCGCTTATTGTCGTCAACTGCATCATCCTCGGCCGTGCAGAGGCCTTCGCTTGCAAGAACAGCCCGCTCGCCAGCATGTTCGACGGCATCGGCATCGGACTGGGCTTCACCTTCGCACTCACCCTGCTCGGCATGGTGCGCGAACTCCTCGGCGCCGGGTCGCTCTTCGGTTTCGTCTTGCTGCCAGAGGTGTGCAACATCCTGGTCTTCGTCCTCCCTCCGGGAGCCTTCATCACACTCGGATACATCATCGCCATCGTCAACAAACTCAAGAAAGGATAAGTCATGGAATACATATTGATTTTCATCTCAGCCATCTTCGTCAACAACATCGTGTTGTCGCAATTCCTGGGGATATGTCCGTTCCTCGGGGTGTCTAAAAAGGTGGATACTGCCTTGGGCATGGGTGGTGCCGTGGCCTTCGTCATGACGCTTGCCACCATCGTCACCTTCCTCGTGCAGAAATATGTGCTGGAACCCATGGGACTGCAATACCTGCAGACGCTGGCGTTCATCCTCGTCATCGCATCCTTGGTGCAGATGGTGGAAATCGTGCTCAAGAAGGTGTCGCCAAGCCTCTACCAGGCGCTGGGCATCTTCCTGCCGCTCATCACCACCAACTGTGCCGTGCTCGGCGTGGCCATCCTCGTCATACAGAAGGACTTCAACCTCTTGCAGGCTGTCGTCTACGCCTTCTCCACGGCCATAGGCTTCGCATTGGCCCTCACCGTCTTCGCCGGGCTCCGCGAACAACTGTCGTTGGTGAAGATTCCGAAAGGGATGAGCGGCATGGCCATCGTCCTCGTCACCGCCGGCTTGCTCAGCCTGGCCTTCATGGGCTTCTCCGGTGTCGACCTTGGCTTGAAAGCCCTGTTTGGAGTGGAATAAACATGAATACCATTGGGGATATCCAATAAACAGTCGATCATGGAAGAGCAGAAGCGCAAGCGCATCCCCTATGGAATGCAGAATTGGGAGGACGTGCGCCTCACCAATTGCTACTACGTGGACAAGACCCGCTTCATCCCCGAGATAGAGGCAGCCAACCATTTCTTTTTCTTCATCCGCCCGCGCCGTTTCGGCAAGTCGCTGATGATGAATATGCTTCGTCAGTACTATGACATCCGTAAAGCCTCGCTTTTCGACCGCCTTTTTGGCGACCTGTGGATTGGCCAGCACCCCACCGAGGCACACAACACCTATCTGGTGCTATACCTCAACTTCTCCGTCTTCTCGGGCGATTTGGAAGGGTATAAGGAGCGTATGGACGGTTATTGCCGCATACAGTTCGAGGGATTCGTGGAAGACTATGCCGACCTGCTGCCGGCCAACGCCCTTGAGTTGCTCCGCGCAGAGAAAGGCGCTGCCAACCAGTTG
>JAFWSS010000054.1 GCA_017524385.1 Prevotella sp. | reverse complement strand
ACCGAGGAGAACTGGTTCAGCAACTGGGAGTACGACGATGCTTACTGGAACAAGGACCAGACCGCCAACGCCCGCAAGACCTATGCCAACTCCCCCCACCGCTTCGTAGACGACTGGGACACCCCCATCCTCTGCATCCATGGCGAGAAAGACTACCGCATCAACGCCACCCAGGGCATGAGTGCCTTCAACGCCGCCCGCATGAAAGGCATCGAGGCACAGTTGCTCATCTTCCCCGACGAGAACCACTGGGTGCTCAAGCCCCAGAACGGCATCCTCTGGCAGCGCACATACTTCAACTGGCTTGACCGCTGGCTGAAAAAATGAAAAATGAAAGATGAAAAATGAAAAAATAAAATTTATACATTAAAAAATGGGGGAGGATCGCTATAACAAGATACTTGACATCAGCTTTAAGTTTGGTGTTCGTATTGTCAAGCTTTCCCAGTATCTTATTGACAATAAGGTCAACCATACGATTCCGAATCAAATATTGAGAAGCGGCACGAGCATAGGAGCCAATGTCAACGAAAGCGTCTTTGCCCAAAGTAAAAAAGATTTCATCACAAAGATGCACATTGCATTGAAAGAAGCCAACGAGACCAAATATTGGCTGAGATTATTGCATGCATCCGAATATATAAATGATAAAGAGTTTGAATCCATTATGAGCGACATTAATCATATCATAGGCACCTTGGTTAATATTCTGAAAGCTTCGAAAAAGTAGATTTTAAATCTTTTCATTTAATCATTTTAATTTTTAATCTTTAATTTTTAATATTTAATTTTTTTACCACATATGACTGAGAAAATTCAAAAAACACTTCGCGACTCCGCCGGCATGCGTTGGACGGCATTGTTGCTCCTGGCCTTGGCCATGTTCTGTTCATACATTTTCATGGACATCCTCTCACCCATCAAGGACCTGATGCTTGAGACCCGCGGATGGGACTCCACAGCCTTCGGCACGATGCAAGGTTCCGAGGTGTTCCTCAACGTGTTTGTCTTCTTCCTGATTTTTGCCGGCATCATCCTCGACAAGATGGGTGTGCGTTTCACCGCCATCCTTTCCGGTGCCGTCATGTTGGTGGGCGCCATCATCAAATGGTATGCTGTGACCGACAGTTTTGCTGGAAGCGGTTTGGAGACATGGTTCACCAACAATCTCAACTACATCCCCGGTTTTGATGAATTGGGCATCTCCCCCTTCTACCGTGGCATGCCCGCCTCAGCCAAGTTTGCCGCCGTCGGCTTCATGATTTTCGGTTGTGGTTGCGAAATGGCCGGCATCACGGTGAGCCGTGGCATCGTGAAGTGGTTCAAAGGTCGTGACATGGCCCTTGCGATGGGTTCCGAAATGGCCCTTGCCCGTTTAGGAGTCGCCACCTGTATGATTTTCTCACCTTTCTTCGCCAAGTTGGGCGGCGTGGTGAGCGTATCCCGTTCCGTGGCTTTCGGTGTGGTGTTGCTGTGCATCGCCCTTATCATGTTCATCGTCTATTTCTTCATGGACAAGAAACTCGATTCCCAGACCGGCGAGGCAGAAGAGAAGGACGACCCCTTCAAGATCAGCGACATCGGGCAAATCCTCTCCAGCAGCGGATTCTGGTTGGTAGCCCTGCTCTGCGTACTCTATTACTCCGCCATCTTCCCCTTCCAGAAATATGCAGTGAACATGCTGCAGTGCAACCTTACCTTCACTGAGGTTGACCCCAACTCCTTCTGGGCCAGCAGCCAGGTTACCATTGTCCAATATCTCATCATGCTGGTGGTTGCCGCCGCAGCCTTTGCCAGCAACTTCATGAAAAACAAGGGCAAGCGCAACATGCTCCTCGCCGTGTCGGTGGTCGCCCTCATCGTTTTCTGCTACATGGGCTACATGCGCCAGTCGGCAGAGACCATCTTCGCCGTGTTCCCGTTGCTGGCTGTGGGCATCACCCCCATCCTTGGCAGTTATGTAGACCACAAGGGCAAGGCCGCCACGATGCTTGTCTTAGGTTCCCTGCTTCTCATCGCCTGCCATTTGACCTTCGCTTTCATCCTTCCGATGTTCAAGAGCAATGCGGTGGGCGGTGTCATCGTAGCCTATGCCACCATCCTCGTGTTGGGAGCCTCTTTCTCCCTGGTGCCCGCCTCTTTGTGGCCGAGTGTCCCCAAATTGGTAGACTCCAAGGTGATAGGTTCTGCCTATGCCCTCATCTTCTGGATTCAGAACATCGGTTTGTGGCTGTTCCCCTTGCTTATTGGCAAGGTTCTCGACAAGACCAATCCTAAGATAGTGGAAGGCTTGGCCAACAACACCATCACCCCAGAGGAAGCCGCTGTGAGTTACAACTACACGGCCCCCCTTGTGATGCTTGCCTGCCTTGGTGTGGCAGCATTGGTCCTGGGGTTGATCCTCAAGGTTGTCGACCGCAAGAAGGGTCTTGGTTTGGAAGAGCCTAACATCAAATAAGCATTTTTTAGCTGTCAATCCTCAGACGGGTCGGACAGGTCAGACTGGTCCGGCCCGTCTGATGATAAGATAAACAACCAAGACATGTCGACTCCCCACTCTTCACCCCTTCGCCGTTGGACGGTGCTTTTCATCGTGGCCTTCGTCATGATGATGGGTTATGTGTTTTGGGACATCGTCTCCCCTTTGTCCACGACACTGAAAGCCCCTGTGTCGGAAGGCGGCATGGGTTGGACATCTGAGGAATATGGCTTTTATGCCGGGAGTTACAGCATCTTCAATATATTCCTGTTGATGCTCTTCTGGGGAGGGCTCATCCTCGACAAATGCGGCATCCGTTTCACCGGTCTGCTTGCCACCGGGATGATGCTCGGTGGTGCTGTGGTGAATTATTATGCTGTGCAGTATGTCAGTCCTGCGGATTACACCGACCTTCCCTTCACCCTTTTCGGGTTGATACCCTCCCATATGAAAGTCCAGGTGCTGATATCCGCCCTTGGTTTCGGCATGTTCGGCGTGGGTTGCGACATCACCGGCATCACGGTATCCAAAGTGGTGACAAAATGGTTCACGGGTTATGAGTTGGCCTCTGCCATGGGTGTCCAGGTGGCGATGGCTCGTCTGGGCACTGCGAGTGCCATCAGCATGAGTCCGGTAATAGCCCATGCCTATGGCCTGTCGGCCCCTCTTCTGGCAGGAGCCGCCTTGCTGTTGATGGGTTTTGTGATGTTCATCGTATATCTGGTGATGGATACCAGAGCATCCAGAACATCTAAGGACTCCAAGACATCAAGAGCATCCAGCGATACCAGCAAAGACGACGAGAGTTTCACCTTCAAAGATTTGCTTCTTATTCTCCGCAATCCCGGTTTTTGGCTGATTGCCATCCTTTGCGTACTCTTCTATTCCAGTCTTCGGCCGTTTCTGAAATTCGCCAGCGACCTTCTTGTCAACAAATATGGAATCGACACAGTGACAGCGGGTTGGATAGTCTCCATCCTTCCTTACGGCACCATCGTGCTGACTCCCTTGTTCGGTCTGACCTACGACCGTTGGGGCCGTGGTGGACTGCTGATGCTTATCGGCTGTGGCATAGTCACCCTTTGTCATCTTCTGCTTGCCCTCCCCATCCTTCAGTCCACATGGTTCGCTTCACTGATGATGCTGCTTTATGGTGTCTCCTACTCCCTCGTCCCGAGCGCGATGTGGCCCAGCGTCCCCAAGATTGTGCCACTCAAGCAGTTGGGCACAGCCTACAGCATCATCTATTTCGTGCAGAACATCGGATTGATGCTTGTCCCCATGCTGGTGGGCAACGTCATTGGCTCCCACACCGACCATGCCGGCCATGTCGATTTCACCATTCCCATGTTGGTTTTTGCCGGATTTGGTATCGCCGCCACTATCATAGCACTGATTCTCATGCAGGTTGACAAACAAAAAGGCTATGGCTTGTCGGAGGCGAATGTGAAAGGAGAAATGAGTAATGAGTCTGACCAGTCTGATAAATCACAATCATGAACAACAAAAAGAACAAGATCTTGGATTTTGAATTAAACAAATTTTTCCAACAGATGGATGATGCCCAGGAGCGTTTGGAGCTTTTGGAGCAGATGATTTCAGAGGTGTCAGAACAACGCAAGCGCTTAAGCGACCTTTTACAAACCACACAATCGGATTTGGAAACTCTTTTGGCCAAACACGAGGTTCTTCAGAAGGATAACAAAGAGATGAAGGAAGAGCTCGAAACGTGGTCAAGAAAGTGCGATGATTTGCTTGCCGAAAACAAACAATTGAAAGAACGCCTGCTTCAGATGGAGCAGGCAAAAGAAGACGTGCAGGCTAATGCTGAAGTAGATGCCATGGAAGTGATGAAAGCCATGGAAACCCTCGAAGCAGAAGCCATGGAAACCTTGGATGCCATGGAAGCCAAGGAAACCATAAATGCCATCGACACCATCACCGCTTTAGAAGCCAAAGAGCAAATGGAAGATCCTGTCAATGTAGAGGCTGCTGAAGAAATGGATTTTTATTATGCCATCCTCGAAGAGGAGAAAGCAATGGAAGAAGCCATAGATGCTTTTGATTCAATAAAAGCGAAGGAAACAATGGAAGACATGGATGCCATAGATGCCATGGAAACTTTGGAAGCAGAAGCCATAGACGCCTATGTTGACACAGATGCCAAGGAAACCATAGAAGCAATGGATGCCATAGAGGCCATGGAAACTTTGGAAGCAGAAGCCATAGACGCCTATGTTGACACAGATGCCAAGGAAACCATAGAAGCAATGGATGCCATAGAGGCTGAAGAAACGATGGAGACCGCCCCCATCCAAGATTCATCTTCCGACACAAATGACGAGACTGCCAAGGCTTCATCTTCCGACACAAATGACGAGACTGCCGAGGCTTCATCTTCCGACACAAATGACGAGACCGTCAAGGCTTCATCTTCCGACACAAATGACGAGACTGCCGAGACTTCATCTACCAATACAAATGACGAGGCTGCCAAAGCTTCATCTACCGATACAAATGATGTGGCAGCCGAGGCTTCATCTACCGATACAAATGATGAGGCTTCCGAGGCTTCATCTACCGATACAAACGATGAGACTGCCAAGGCTTCATCTACCGATACAAATGACGAGACCGTCAAGGCTTCATCTACCGATACAAATGATGAGACTTCCAAGGTTTCATCTACCGAAAAGAAGAAGAAGAAGAGTCGCAAAAAGAAATCATCATCCCCGTCGGCCGGTTCTCAACAATTGCTATTCTCCTTTGATGAGGGAGAATAGCAATGGAGATTGCTGCAGAAGGCAATATGGACCTTAGGCATTTATGATGGGTTTTTGGCTAGCTCCTTGAAAGCGTTTTTGATGTCAGAGAGTGTGACTTCCATAAGTTGCTTGTCGGTGACCTTTTTCTCTTGTGAGAGTCGGTTGGCCTGACATTGAATGGCTTTTTCAAAGAGGTTTCTCACATACCTTGCATTGCCGAAATTCCTGTTTTTGTTTTTCACCACATTGACAAGTTCGTTTTTCAGATAATCAGCGGCATCATCGGCGATGGTGTATTCGTTTTTGCGCAAGTAAAGGCGGAAGATGTCGAAAAGTTCCTGAGGTGTATAGTCAGGGAAATTGATATACCTGTTGAACCTTGATTTGAGTCCCGGGTTCGACTCGATGAATTTTTTCATTTCATTGGTGTATCCAGCGACGATGACGACAAGTTTGTCTCTGTCATCCTCCATTCTCTTGAGCAATGTGGCCACGGCCTCGTCGCCATAGTCATTTTTTGAGTCCGACTGCGTAATGGCATACGCCTCGTCGATGAAGAGCACTCCGTTTAGTGCAGAGTCGCATATGGCGTTGACCCTCGGTGCCGTCTGTCCTACATATTGCCCTATCAATCCCGAGCGGTCGGTTTCCACAAGATGCCCTTTTTTGAGGATACCCAAATCCTTGTAGATGCGTGCGACGATTCGTGCCACGGTGGTTTTTCCCGTTCCCGGACTCCCGGTGAAAACGAGGTGATAAGACAATTTTGGGTTTTTCAAGCCCTTGCTCTCTCTCATTTTCTGCACTTTGACAAAATTGGCGAGCGAGCGCACCTCCTCCTTCACCGATTCCAATCCTATGAGTTCGTCAAGTTCCTGGTATGGGTCTCCCTCGAGTGGTTCGTTCACCACCACGCTGTCTTCTTTCTGCGTCCCTTTTTGGCGATTATCCTTGGTGTCAAAGCGATATTTTCTACCCTTTTCATCACTTCCCCCGCCATCCATGACAAGAGTCTTGTCGTTTTCTTCGCTTTCATCGTCCATGCTTTCAGAAGCAAATGTGAAGAGGGCCATGACTACGAAAATTGCTGTGGCGCAACAAATGATGATGGTGATTTGCTTGTTTGTAAATGATTGTCTCATAAGAACTTCTTTTAGTTAAAGGGGAGTTATAGGGGAGTTATAGGGGAGTTATAGGGGAGTTAAAGAGGAGTTAAAGGGACATATGTTCACGTGGCGTCATCACTGATGTTTGTCACAACTCGGTATGACTCGAGGAAGATGGCGTAGGCGAAAAGTGGAACCAGCATGCATGCGATGTCACCGTAGTCGAACGTCCCGGGAATCCATCCGGCGGTTTGCATCACTTCCGCTGTTGCCCCGACGAGTGGTATGACGGCCGCCGCCAACAGCCGGCACCTCTTGGTTTGCCTGTAGAGCCACCCATCGATGACCATGATGTATGCTGCGGCCCATAGGCCGTTGGGCAAGCAGTAGACGACGAAGTCGGGCAGTGATACATTTCCCGCCATCTCCCTCCATCTGTCGACATCGGGAGAGAGCCCAAGAGCCTCCACCAGCTTGAACATCAGTATGTTTTGTGGTCGGAAGAGCAAGTAAATGCCACCGCCCAAGACGAGTAGGAACATGCCGACCAGCCCTTCCACCACCGTCCTCATGGCTCAAACCTCCACGACTAATCCGTCGTATGCCAATTCCACCCCTTCCGGCAGTTCTTCACTGGTTTCTTGATGCTTTCCGATGCCATGCGACATATGAATGACATAGGTGCGTTTCGCCCCCACCTTTTTGGCAAAATCAATAGCCTCTTCCAACGACTGGTGGGAATGGTGCGGTTTGTTTTTCTTCAATGCATTCACCACGAGTGTTTCCACCCCATTGAGGTATTCCATCTCGCCGGGTTCGATGGTCTTCATATCAGTGATGTATGCCATCTTTCCCATTCGGAAGGCCATGATAGGCAATTTCCCATGCATGACGACAAACGGAGTGATGGAAATGTCGCCCACCAGCAGCGGTGCATGGGGTGTGATTTCTTGCAAGTTGAGCAGCGGTACTCCAGGATAAGGGTTTTCCGTGAAGCAATATGGGATGGTGTCGTGAAGAGCTTTCACGGTCTTTTTGTCAGCATAGATGTTGACAGGTCCGAAGGAGCAGAAAGGCCTGATGTCGTCTATTCCCGCGACATGGTCGAAATGGTAGTGTGTGAGCAACACCGCATCGATGGGTTTGAAGTCAAAAGGCATGATTTGCTGTCTGAAATCAGGTCCGCAGTCAATGAGCACCCTGGTTTCCCCCTCTTCAATCAGTGCAGAGGTCCGAAGCCTCTTGTCATGCTTGTCATTGCTTAGGCAAACTTCACACCCACATCCCACACTGGGCACGCCACCAGATGTACCAGAGCCAAGTATGGTGATTTTCATACAGCATGCACTTTAGATGATGTTGACTTCTGTGAATATCTTGATGCCGAATTTCCCCAGCACATCTTCCCTGATGGCCTCGCAGAGTCTCAGCACCTCCATACCCGTCGCCCCGCCTCTGTTGACTAGCACGAGCGCTTGTTTGTCGTGTACGCCCGCCCTTTCTAGCGAGCGCCCTTTCCATCCACATTGCTCGATGAGCCATCCAGCCGGTATTTTCTCATGCCCCTCGTCAATATAATAATGTGGCATTGATGTGTATTTTCCAGCCAGTTCCAAATATTTGTCCCTGGTGACGACCGGGTTGACAAAGAAACTTCCCGCATTCCCCTCCACTTCAGGGTTTGGCAGTTTGGCGTTTCTGATGTCTATGATGGTTTGTCTCACCTGCTTTGCATTGGGTTTGTCCAAGCCCTTGAGTTTGAGTTGCTCTCGAATGTTTCCATAGTCGAGAACAGGATTGAACGTTTCCGACAACCTGTATGTGACAGCCGTGATGAAGAATTGGTTTTTCCATTCACGTTTGAACTTGCTGTCCCTATATCCGTATTCACAATCCGATTTGGGAATGGTGACCCTTAGTCCGGTGTTTATCTCTACAGCCTCTATGCTCCAGATGAGGTCTTTCACCTCCACCCCGTAAGCACCGATGTTCTGTACGGCAGAAGCTCCCACGTCTCCTGGTATGAGTGAGAGGTTCTCCGCCCCATGCCATCCGTGGTCGACACTGAAAGCGACGATATCGTCCCATTTCTCCCCCGACCCGCATGTGATGTAAACGAAGCCGTTGTCGCACCTGCTCTCCACACCCTTGATGGCAGAGCGTACTACAATTCCCTCATAGTCATGGGTGAAGAGGATGTTGCTTCCCCCTCCAATGACGAGCATGGGGACGTCGTCTTCCATTGAACAGAAGAAGTTGGTGGCCTCCTTCTGGTTTTCCAATTCGACGAATCTGCTGCACGTTGCGTTTATTCCAAACGTATTGTGCTTTATCAAGTTGAAATTCTTGATGTCTTTCATGGCCTATATGTCATTCTACGATTTTCACTAGTTTCCATTTTCCATTGATTTGTTTGAACGTCATATCAATCTCCAATCCATTGGAGAGCCCTCTGATGACAAAAATCTTCTTTTTGGAAATGTTGTATTTTTGTCCATACAAGACGTTGTAGATGGTATCATCTGGAAGAATGTATGGTTTGAACTCATCCCATTGGTCAGGATGGAACTCCCCTTCCATCATTGCATAGTCATCCTCCGGGTCGGGAATGGTGGCGTTGACAGGGTCGTTCAAACTCTGAATCTGGAAGATGGAGTCGGATGCGAATTGTTCATAAAAAGAAAGGAAGGACTTGTTCTGATTCTGATACATGGTGTTTTTGTTGATGGCGGTGAGCATCCACTTCCCGTTTCTTTTGTTGAAGACATGCTGCTTCACAGATTTGGCCTTGAGATTGATTGTCTCAATCACGACGCTGTCAATGGAGGTGTTCTTGCTGAGTTCCATCTGACTCTCATCATCAAGGATAAGCGTATAGAACTCTTGTTGAGAGAAGAATTTCTCCATCTTCCAATCCTTCATCTGTATGAAAGATTCGCTGTCGCCATCTCGCACAAGCAGCGGGAACTCCACTCGCTCATACTGTAGTTTTTTGTTGGCGGTGAAGAGGAAGAGGAAATCGTCGAAGAGTTCATCGACAGTAACGGGGACGGGTGCTGCAGAAATGAGACTGTCTCGTGCATTGTCGGGGATAGTGTCGACGATGACGGTCTCGATGGTGTCTGGTTTGGCGATGGTGTCCACCTCTTGCGCGATGGTTTCCTTCGTCTCAGGCTTATTGTCCTTGCATCCAAGAGCGATGGCAGCGAAGAAGGATGCCATGCACAAAAAACGGACAGCACTATTTCTCATATCAAAACCAGAAATGGTTATTTAATTAGATGCAAAATTACAACTTTATTTCGATATTTTTCCATAATTACATGAAAAATATTACCTTTGCATGCATTTTGTGTTTGCAAACATCATCATATCCATAAACGTAAGAGAAATGTTGTTAGAAAAGATAGAATCTCTTCTTTCAGAAGTGAAAGCGTTGAAAGCTTCCAATGCAGAAGAGTTGGAGGCCCTAAGGTTGAAATACTTGAGCAAGCGTGGTGAAATAGCGTCTTTGATGGCCGACTTCCGCACCGTAGCCGCCGAGCAGAAGCGCGAGGTGGGCATGCGCATCAATGAGTTGAAACAGACAGCCACCGAGCGCATCAACGCCCTTCGTGAGTCATTGGCCGAGTCGTCTCAAGGTGACGACGACACCGACCTCACGCGCACGCCCTACCCCATTGCCCTTGGCACCCGCCACCCCATCTCCATCGTGACGAACGAAATCATCGACATCTTTTCCCGCATGGGTTTCACCTTGGCCGACGGTCCCGAGGTGGAGGATGACCTTCATGTGTTCACGAAGATGAATTTCGCCGCCGACCATCCTGCCCGCGACATGCAGGACACTTTCTTCGTGGAGACCAATCCTGACGACGTGGCAAAGAACATCATCCTCAGAAGCCATACCAGCTCTGTTCAGGCTCGCGTGATGGACACCACGCAGCCCCCCATCCGTGTCATCTGCCCCGGCCGTGTCTATCGCAATGAGGCGATTACCGCCCGTGCCCACTGCTTCTTCCACCAAATAGAAGGATTGTACATCGACAAGAACGTGTCATTCACCGACTTGAAACAGGTGTTGCTCACCTTCGCCCGCGAATTGTTCGGCGCCGACACGAAGATTCGTCTCCGCCCAAGTTTCTTCCCCTTCACGGAGCCAAGTGCAGAGATGGACATCTCATGCCACATCTGCGGGGGCGTAGGTTGTGGATTCTGCAAACATACCGGATGGGTGGAAATCCTCGGTTGCGGCATGGTAGACCCGAACGTGCTCGAACTTTGCGGCATTGACAGCAAGGTTTACAGCGGCTACGCCTTCGGCGTGGGTGTGGAGCGCATCACGAACCTGAAATACCGTGTGAGCGACCTCCGCATGTTCTCAGAAAATGACGTGAGGTTCCTCAGGGAATTTGAGGCAGCAAATTAAATTGAAAATTGAAGATTGAAGATTGAAAATTGAAAATTGAAAATT
>JAFWSS010000053.1 GCA_017524385.1 Prevotella sp. | reverse complement strand
TGAAGCCCGAAGGGCTGGGACGACCACAGGCAGGTGGTGGAGCGAAGCGTAACCCCTGCTTGACGATGATATGAAATCAACAACCCCGAAGGGGTGACAGAGCAACGACATGAAGTGTATGAAGTTGTCATTCTGCCACCCCTTCGGGGTTGTTGTTCACACCACGCTTTTAGCAGGGGTTCCGTGCTTCGCACTCCACCGCCTGCCTGTACTCTGACCCCCCCTTCGGGGTTCGTTCAACATCAAACCAAGATACAACAAATAAAGTATTAAGCAAAAATCCTTACAAATGGAGACGTTTTGATGGAATCATCGTTTGGCTATCCATGGATTTTTTTTAAGAATCGACTGTAAATAATTGAAAATCAATATAACCGAACTTCCGAAACTTAAGTAAATAATTGAATATCAATATAACCGTACTTCCAAAACTTGAATAAAAAAACTAAGGAACCCAGGATTTCAGGAAGATTCATTCCTTTGTTCCTCGATTCCTTAGACTATTCAATCTTTCAAAACCTTATTTGAACAGATGCGGGATGAACTCCTTGAGTCCCCGACGCCAGGTGAGCCATTCGTGTGCTGTGCCTTCCGACTTGGAGTAGACGGCGTTGATGCCGAGGTCGTTGAGACTCTTCACCATCTTCTCGGTGCCGAACATCTGGTCCATGCCCTCGGTGCCGCTACTCATGAAGAAGTAGTGGATTTTCTTGTTGAACTCGTCGGCATTGGTGAACACACCGTCGTAGGCGGTCTTCACGTCGAGGTTGAAGATGGCACCGCTGAAGGTGCCCATCCAGGCGAACTTGTCGAGATGGGTGAGCACCACGTCGAAGGTCTGATGGCCGCCCCACGACAGACCTGCCATGGCACGGTTCTCACGGTCGGTCTTCGTGCGGAAGGTGGACTCGATGTAGGGGATGAGGTCGTTCAACAGGACGGGGTAGAAGGAGGCACCATAGTCGCCCATTCCTTGTCCGCGACCCATCGGGGCCTTGATGTCGCCACTCTCCATCACCACGATCATCGGCACAGCCTCGCCGCTGGCGATGGCGTTGTCCATGATGTGCTGCATGTGTCCCTGCTTGCTCCATCCAGTCTCGTCCTCGCCCATGCCATGCTGGAGGTAGAGCACGGGATAGCGCTTCTTCTGGAACTTCTTCAGTTCATATTCCGCCGGTGTGTAGACCATGGCGTGACGGAAACTGTTGGCCGACTCCGACCAGTAGTAGATGCTGCGCACCTGACCAGCAGGCACGCCCTTCTGCGGACGATAGTAGTCGCCCTCCGGTCCTTCCGGCACCTCGATGCCACCCGCCTCACGGTTGCATCCGAAGAAGGTCTCTGTGGCGGGGTCGATGAAGTTGACGCCGTCGATGTTTATGAAATAGTAGTGGAAGCCCACCACGAGTGGGTCGGTGACGCACATCCATCCCCCTTGGCCGTCGGGCTGCATGTCATATTTCTTGTCGCAGATGTCGAGGATGACCTTCTTGGCATCGGGCGCCTTCAGGTAGAAATATCCACGGCGCTGCTTGTCGAGTTTTGGGAACTCGTTGCCCGGCACGGTGGTCTCGGGGATGAAGGCATCTGCCGGCACCTCTATTTTCTTGATGGGCGACTCTATCTTCGGGCGCTTCGGCTCATATCCCAGGAAGCGAGCCACGGCCTCGCCGTATCGGCAACCCAGTTCACGATAGCCGGCAGCATCGAAGTGCAGGCGGTCGGGGCCGTTGGTGCAGTTGTCGGAAGAGATGACCTGCGAGGTGTGGAGTGTCAGGGGGAGTTCGTCGATTTGCTTCTTGCATCCGATGCACACACCCTGTCCGTTGGCCTGCACGATGTTTCCTGCATAGAGGTTCACCTCTTCAGGTTTCAGTTGCAGGTCTCCGCAGAGGTTGTCATAGACCTCCTTCACCATGCGCGCCCACTGCGGGTCTCCGGTGTTGGTCTCACCCTGGTGCATGAGGATGCCCTTGATGACGCCGTCCTTCTGGGCCTTCTTGGCAAGTGTGACCAAGCGCTCGTAGGGGTTGTTGTCATAAGCAGCGAGCATTCCTTTCATCCACTGGGGAGCCCTCTTGATGTAACTGTCGATGCTGTCGGGCAGGAATCCCTTGATGTCAATGCCGCCGATGGCCACATGTATGACACCGATTTTGATGTTCTCGGGCAGCGACTCCACCAGCGTGCGACCGAACCAGTCGGCGGGAGTCAGTCCGGTGTTGGGACGGCAGAGAGGCGGCACGGCCTCGCACCACTCGCCCATCTTCCTTCCACGCCCCGGGTCATCAACCGCCGGCATGAGGAGGAAGCGTGGTCCGGGACTCACGAGGTCCTGTGCCTCAGGTCTTGCATTGCCCTCCATGTTGGACTGTCCGAAGCAGAGGAAGATGTAGAAATTGGGGTCGGCAGGGGTAGGGGCGCCGACGGTGCTGGCCTCCTTGGGTGCTTTTTTCTTAGTTGTTTTTTTTGCAACTTGTGCTGTGACGGAGAATGCCACGAACAAGCACAAGAATGTAAGCAGATATTTTCTCATGATTATTGAATGGTAATGGTTGTTTTTTTCAAGTCGTTGTTGAGAGAACTGTTGCCGTAGAACACCTCATAGGTGCCGGGTTTGGTTCGCATGGTGTTGGTTTCAGTGTCGAAGAACTCGAAACTGCTTTTGGTCAACGGCAGGTGGGCGGTGGCAGTCTGGCCAGCCTTCACCTGGACGCGTTCGAATGCTCGGAGCGTCTTCAGCGGCGACTCCGGGTCGGCGGTGTTGCGGATGTAGAGTTGCACTACTTCCACGCCGTCGCGCTTGCCGGTGTTGGTGACGGGCACCTCCACGTCGAATACCGCCACATCCTCACCCCCCTTGCCAGTAGGCTTGACGGTGGCGTCGCCGATTTGGAAGGTGGTATAGCTCTTGCCGTAACCGAAGGCGAAGAGCGGGTCGTCGAAGTAGCGGTAGGTGCGACCCTTCATCGAGTAGTCCTCGTAGTCGGGCAGCTGCTGGTCGTTCTTGTAGAAGGTGACGGGCAACTTTCCACTTGGGTTGTAGTCGCCGAAGAGCACGTCGGCGATGGCCGTCCCGCCCTCCTGTCCGGCATACCATGCCTGGACGATGGCGGCGCAGTTCCGGGTTTCCGGTGTCAGAGCGATGGCTGAGCCGGAGCAGTTGACGAGGATGACGGTCTTCCCGGCATCCTTGAGCGCCTTGATGAGACCACGCTGCACCTTGGGCAGTTCGATGCTGGTCCTGTCGCCGCCCTTGAAACCTTCGATGTTGACCGGCATCTCCTCACCCTCGAGGGCCGGTGATATGCCACCGACGAAGATCACCTTGTCGATGCCCTTGAGTTGGTCGATGGTCTGCTGGTAGTCGATGGGCAGTTCCTTGGCGACCTCTATTTTCATGCTGGCTCCCCAGGTCTTGACGGTCTGGAAACGCACCTCGATGTCGAATTTCTGTCCCTTCTCTGCTTTCAGCACGGTGCGTGTGGGTGTGGCGCGCCAGATGCGGTGTGCTGCTTTCCGCTCACCGTTGACATATACTTGGAAGTTGCCACACCCCTCCACGTTGAGCACGTATTCGCCAGCCTCCTTCGGGGAGAATGTTGTCTCATACTTTGCGGAGAAGTCCTCGATGGGCACACCTGTGGCGAAGACGTGCATGCCGGCGGTGGTCACTGCCACGGGCTTGGTGTAGTATTCTGTGACGATGGGCTTGCCGCTCATCTCCGTGTTGTCCCAGAACGTGCCTTTCAATCCACGCTTTCCATCGAAGCTGCATTCCGTGGCCAGTTTGGAGTCCATCACCATGTCGTAGGTGAGGTCGCAGCCAGGCACGTAGGTCACCTTCTTCTGCTTGGCCTTGATGCCGTCGAGTATGGTGACGGTCTTGTTGGGCACGCCGTTGTAGTTGCCCCACATCATCGGTTCGTTGTCGGCGTTGGGACCAACGACGGCGATTTTCTCCTTGTTCTTCTTCAGAGGCAGTACGTCGCCCTCGTTCTGCAGGAGCACGATAGACTGCCTGGCCATCTCGAGAGAGATGTTGGCGCTTTCCTTCGACGACATGGCGGAGTAGGGGATTTTCGACCATTCCACGAGTGAGGGGTCGTCCATCTCGCCGAGGTCGAATCGTCCTTCCAGCAGTCGTATGACGTGCTTGTCCACCTCGGCCTCGCTGATGAGTCCCCGGCGCACGGCCTCGGGTATGCTCCTGTAGGCGTAGCCGTAGCCACACTCCACGTCGGTGCCTGCGATGGTGGCCTTCGCCGATGCTGTGACAGGCGACGAACTGCTCTTGTGTGACTCATAGAAGTCGCTGACGGCTCCGCAGTCGCTGACCACGAGATATTGGAACCCCCACTCGTCACGCAGGATTTGCTGTAGGAGTCGTTGCGAACCGCAGCAGGGGTCGTCGTCGAGGCGCTGGTATGCGCACATCACCTCTCGCACCTTGCTCTTTGTCACCAGTGTCTTGAAGGCAGGCATGTAGGTCTCCCAGAAATCCCTTGTAGGGACGTTGGTGAGGTTGGCAGAGTGGCGTGTGTATTCGGGTCCGCTATGCACGGCGTAGTGCTTGGCACACGCCCATAGCTTGCGGTATTTCGATGTTTCCGGTCCTTGCAGCCCCCTGACGACGGCGTCGCCCATGACGGAAGTGAGGTAGGGGTCTTCGCCGTAGGTCTCCTGCCCGCGTCCCCATCTCGGGTCGCGGAAGATGTTCACGTTGGGAGTCCATACGGAGAGGCTCCTCATCTTCATGTCCTCGCCCGTGCCTCGCAGCATGCGCTCGTTGTATTGCGCGCGCATCTCCGTGCTGGCGGCATCAAACACCTTGTTTAATAATACAGGGTTGAACGACGATGCCATGGCAACGGGTTCGGGGAAGACGGTGACGTTGCCCATGTTGGCGGCTCCGTGGAGGGCTTCGCTCCACCAGAAGAACTTCTTGATGCCGAGTCGTGGGATGGCCGGGCTCTCGTCGAGCATCAACATGGCCTTCTCTTCCAAGGTGAGTCTTGAGCAGAGGTCTATCGCCCGTTCCTTGGCGCTGAGGTTGGGATTCTTGTAGGCAGGTGTCTGTGCGGACAGTTGGAATGCTGCAAATACAAATGCCGTTGATAACAACAGTCTTCTCATAAAAACGATGTTTTTTGAAAATGAATGGTTTTCTTTTGCTAGATAGTATAGGGTCTTGCTTTTCTAGGGTTTTCTAGAATGTCTAGAATGTCTAGATTTTCTAGATTTCCTAGATTTTCTAGAATGTCTAGATTTTCTAGGGTTTCTATTGCTTTCTGTCAATATGTTAAAAGCACCTCCGACCTTTGAGGTCGGAGGCGCCTTTTGGGTGCTTGTGTAGTTTATTTGAAGAGCAGTTGAGCCATCTCGTATAGGGCGCGACGCCAAGTGAGGAACTCATGTGCGGTGCCTTCCGAGACGTGTCCGTGTGCGTTGTAGCCAGCGGCTTTCAGGTCCTCCACCGACTTCCTGATGGCATCGGGCTGTTCCTTGCTGCCACAACTCTCGAAGATAAGCTTCACCAGCTTGGTGTCGTTGATGTCTGACGGAGCATACTGGCCACCGCTCAACAGACCCCATGAGCCGAACAGTTCCGGGCGGCGCAGTGTGATGAGCTTCGTCTCCATACCACCCATCGACAGGCCAGCCATGGCGCGGTTCCACTTGTCTTTCTTCGTCTTGAAGTGTGAGTCGATGTAAGGAATCAGTTCGTCGCAGAGCACCTTCTCGAAGTCCTCGGCTGTGAATTGTCCGATGGTGCCAAACTTGAAATCGTTGGTCATGCCATAGGTCATCACGATGATGAAGGGATTGATTTTGCCTTCGGCGATGAGGTTGTCCATGATGAGTCCTGCACAACCTTGGTTGGGCCAGCTGGTCTCATTCTCACCCCATCCATGCTGCAGGTAGAGCACGGGGAATTTCTTCTTGTTGTCATACGACGGCGGGGTGTAAACGAATGCACGCTTCACGCTGTTGGTGCTGGCCGACGGGAAGAGCACCTGCTGCACGTTTCCATGCGGGACGTCCATGCGGTTGGCGTAGAAGGCCCTGTCGTGCGCTGGAATCTCTATGCCACTCTCCCAGCGGCAGGAGCCGAAGTAGTTGTGTGTGCCGGGGTCGTTGACCACAGCGCCGTCGATGGTGAGGTGGTAGTAGTGGAAGCCTTCATCCATCGGTCCGTCGGTCGTTCCTGTCCATATGCCGTCCTTGTCCTTGTGGAGCACGGTGCCGCCACGGCCTCCAAGGCCGAGGCTGACGATGACCGACTTGGCGTCGGGAGCATCGATGCGGAAGCGGGCATAGCCCTCGCTGTTCACCTGTGGATATTCCTGGCCGGGCTGGTTCAGTTCGTTGGGCACGAAGTCCTCCTTTGGTTTGTAGTTGTCGAGTGCCGGGTTGAAGTCGCAGATGGCGCGTAGGCAAGCCTTCGGCCTGTAGTTCTCGTCGAATGGCAGCGGGTGGTTGTTCACACCAAGCCATGAGTCGCGGTCGCCCAGGTTCCAGAAAGTCACGTTGTCGATGACATCCTTGTGCTTGCGGAAGATTTTGAAGAGTCGTGCATACTGGTCGGTCTGCAGTGTTGACATGTATTGTGGCATCGGTTTTGCCTCGCCACGTGAGAACATCAGCTGGCCACCGCTCTCATTGTTCATACGCAGGTCAAGTTCGGTGATGTGTATGTGTTTCACCAGTTCCTTGAACTTTGTGATGGTAAGGTCGAGTTGGTCCTCGTCGGGGAAATAGATGTTGTAGTGTCCTTGCATGCCGATGCCGTCGATGGGCACACCAGCATCCTTCATCTTCTTCACCATATTATATATGCGCTCCCGCTTTCCGGGGTCAACACAGCTGTAGTCGTTGTAGATGAGCGTGGCGTTGGGGTCGGCCTCACGTGCGAAGATGAAAGCCTTGGCGATGAACTCGTCGCCACAGAGTTGGAAGTGTCTTGACTGGCGGTAGGGGCTTTGCTCGCGTCCCGGCCATCCGCGGCCGTCGTCGGCCATGGCCTCGTTCACCACGTCCCAACAGTAGACCACGTCCTTGTAGCGGTTGACGACGGTGTGGATGTGTTCACGCAGACGCTCGTAGAACACCTCTTTCGTCACAGGGTTGCCTTTCTTGTCGGTGAACATCCAGTCGGCAAACTGTGAGTGCCAGCAGAGGCAGTGTCCGCGCATCTTGATGCCGTTCTCGCGGCAGAAGTTGGCAATCTTGTCGGCCCGCTCCCAGTTCCACACACCTTCCTGGGGGTGTATTTCTCCGGGTTTCATGTCGTTCTCAGCGGTGACGCTGTTGAATTGTTGCAGGACGAGAGCCTTCTGGGCATCGTCGCTGACATTGCGTTGGTTCAAGGCCACACCGATGGTGAAATAGTCCTTGTAGGTGTCTTTCAGACTTGGTGTGGGGGCGTTGTTTCCCCAAAATTGAGCCATCGTCGACACGCTGCCTAAGGCGAGCAGTGTCAAGAGGGTCATCCATTTTTTTGTCTTCATAAGATGATAAGTTAGTTGGTTAAATGATTATGATGAAATGATTTTATTTTAATTTTCAATCTTCAATTTTCAATCTTAGCTTCGCTGATTTTTGTCGCGACTCGGCAGAGTTCAAGCAAGCTTGACTCTGCTCTCGCTGCTCCAAAAATTCAATTGATCAAGTAGATTTTGGTGTTCCCTTGATAGGTGCATTTCACTGTTGCTCTTCCAGCGACGATGGGGCTGATTTCGATTTTCACTTCAGGATCGCTTGCTGTGGCTTTCAGCGAGGTGTTGTCTTTCAGCGGGGCATACACCTGGTAGCGTATGGCATCGGTCAGTCCGTTGGCGTTGGAGCATCGGATGGGTGTGGCGGGCAGGTTGAGCTGCTTTCCGTCGGCAGTGATGGTGACCGTCGGTATTGTCGGTAGTGACAATTTTTCACCTGTTTTGTAGAAGCCTATTCCGTGTAGGTCGAACAATCCTTGCGGGCGTTGCGGCTGCTGTGGGCCGCGACCCCATTGCGGGCGTCCTTGCTGTTGCGGTTGCTCCACTTCCGGACCTTCGGCCACGAGGTAGATGGCATGCTTTCCCGTCAGTCCCTCTACATCCGGGACGTCGCAAATGAACACGGATTTCTGCTTGGGAACATTTCCAGGTACGTTGATGACCCCGATTTCCTTGCCTTTCCAGGTGCTGTTGTCATAAGGACCGTCGAGCATCACGTGGATCTTGAATGTGCCGTGCCCCCCGGGAGTCAGGTTGACGTAGAGTTTTGTTTTGTCGCCCTTCTGCGTTCCTGGGAATGCGTTGACACCCTTGGTATTCTGAGCCAGTCCTCCGAATCCGAAGTATTTGAAGCCCACGATGCCGCCGTTGGTGATGCCAGCAAGGTCCATTGAGTTGTCCCACACGTCGTGGTTGTCCTGCATCCACTCGTTGCTGTTGGTGCCTCCAGTCATGAAGCAGGCGATGCCGGCGCTGTAGTAGGCGTAGGGTGGGAGGCCGAAGATTTGGAAGCCTTCGCTGGTCACCTCAGCCCCGGTGTATTCTGTTCCGTCGCTGGCTTTTGCCGTCCACACGTTATCCTTGACGTAGGGGTCGTAGCCTGTGATTTTCACCATGCCGCCTTTCGCCACCGGTTTTTTGTCCCAAGTGATTTTCACGGGAGCCACCATGGCCTGCCGGGCGTTGCCGAATCCGCGTGGTGGGCGGTGATAGAAGACATACCATTGGCCGTTGATTTCCTGCAAGGAGCCGTGGGTGTTGTGTGCGGCGTTGGTGGTGATGAGTTTCGAACCGTCTTCGTTGGTCACCACGCCGCGGGAGTCGACAAGGACGCCACCTGAGCGCCAGGGACCCAGTGGAGAGTCGCCGAAGGCATAGCGCAGTGCGGAGTTGGTGGAGCCAAGCCCGTAGTCGGGACCGCTGTATCCGGAGAACACCATCACGTATTTGTTGCCCACCTTTCGGATGGATGAGGCCTCGAAGAAATTGAAGTCACCCGGGTTCTGTCCTTTGTACAAGGCGGGGTATTCCGTTCCGGCCGGGTCTCTCACCACGCCGTATTGTGAACTGGCAGGTATGAAATAGTCGTGCAACTCGGTGCCGGGGCGCATGGAGTACATCGTGTTCTGGTCCAACTCGCAGGCCGTGGAGTGCTGGAAACCGTAATAGACGTATGCACGGAAGCCCTTGTCGTAGTCGGGGTCTTTCTTGTCGGTGATTTCCTCGATGAATACCGATGGGTCGAAGTCGATGAGCGACCCCGGTACGCATTGCCGTCCATCTTCCGTGAGGTTGACTGGTGTGAAGGGTCCGTTGGGTCGGTCGCCTTTGCATACCATAGGCGTGCGCCTCCAGCCACGGCTGTGTGGATAGAGGTAATAGGTTTTCTTTCCCGTGATGCGGTCTTTCACCTCCACGAGGTCGGGTGCGAACATGGTGTCCCATTGTCCGTCGACGAAGTAGGAGAAGATGGGTCCTTCATCGCGCCATTTCGAGAGGTCTTCCACAGGTGCCGACCACATGCGGATGTCGTTGCCGCAGTAAGCGGAGTAGGTGATGTCGTGAGAACCAATGATGTATGCCCGATATTTTCCTGGATGGTCGGGGTCTTCAAACACTCGTGGCTCGCCGTCGGGAAGGTGCTCCCACAAGGGCAGGTAAGGGTTCTGCGCTTGAAGGGTGACACTCGCGATGCACCACATCAACAAGAGGGTTGCTTTTTTCATACTTGACTATTTTTGAATGATGATTTCGATTCCTTTAGGGATGATTTTTCCCTTGTTTTTGGATAGAGCTTCCGCTTGGCAACTATTGGCATGAATAATTTCAGCAAAATTAATCAATACATCTTAATATGATATGGATTATTTGTTTCGAAAATTTTCGATTTTCTATCATTCAATGTGTCCTTGCGGTTGGCACGGTGTTTTTGGCGCCTCATTATTTTATTCAATTGAAAATTTTATTCAATTGAAAATTGAAAATTGAAGATTGAAGATTTTTTTAGTATGGCCCCAATTTGTAGTATCGACTTTTAATTAAAGACCCCACCCCAGCCCCTCCCCTCGAGGGGAGGGGATATGCGCACACACCTTTTGCTCACGGGATATGCGCACACACCTTTTGCTCGGGGATATGCGCTCACACCTTTTGCTCGGTGATATGCGCACACACCTTTTGCTCACGAGGGTGTGGTTTTCAATGGCAAGAAAAAAGCCCGCGATTGCGGGCTTCCTTTCTTATTGTGGTTTGACATTAAGTAAAAATAAAAAATAACTTGGTACTGTTTTTAACATATAATTATCATATAATTAGTCATAAATACTTGCTATAGTTAGTCATAAATTATTGCTTTGGCAAGCGTCTCTTTCGTCGCCGAGCGTCTGTGCGTTATAATTTTTGATTAATTTATGATAATTCGTGTATTCATCCCAATTTATTTTTTATCGTCATTAAATGTCGATGTCTTATTAAATATCGATGTCGTCGATGCCAAGCTCTTTCATCACACCCTTCATCCATGTGGAGTCGTTGATGACTGCTTTTCCCACTTCGCTGGTGTTTGCGATGGAGTCGAGAGTGTCGAACAAATTGTCATAAGGTTCGAATTCTTCCATCACTTTTGTCAGTTCACCAATATACTGGGCAGCCTTGGCAGGGTCTTCGCCATCGCCCATTTCCTTTTGCAAGTCGCCAATTTTCTTGTAGATTGGTGCAATGCCAGTTATCACTTTCTTGACATTGTCTTTCCATTCGGCTTCTGTCCATTTTGCACCATCTGCTTTGGCTTTGGCAAGGATGTCCTCAATAGTGGCTTTGTCTACCTTTTGTTCGGTGACTTTTTCTTCTTGTTTCGGTTCTTCACTCTTTTTGCATGAAGTCACGCAGAACACCAACAGGAGTCCTAGCATTCCAATCCATAATTTTTTCATTTTTAAGATACATTATTTAATTAGACATGGTCAGCCCTCCTTTCATTGCTTTCCTTGAAGAAAAATCTTGAGAGCAGGACTGACATAATAAAAAGAATTCACTGCAAATATATGATTTATTGTTGGAAATCAAAAGAAAAACAGCGGTGTATTTGTCGAAAGCATACTGTATGAAATGTATTTGTTACAAAATGAAAGTGGCGTGTGTGGCCGGATGCAAAAAGCCCGGACTTTCTCAAGCCCGGACTTCGTTGAATGTAAAGTTCTAAAAATTGTCCACAATAGGCGAACAATATCATTTTCCGTTAAAGTCATTAACCATTCCTGTTATGGGTAGTGCTTGCGGTAATAATCATATCCTTTATGGTTGCAAAATATGTGGACTATTGAAGTTTCGAAGTGTCTTTTTAGCTTATATGGAAGTGTCTTTTCTCTTATATATATGGTGTTGTCACTGATGTCTTTCTCGTATGTTACAAAAAAAGACTGGTCATTGCCATGCGCATCTGCTTATGGCAGTGCCAGTCTTTTTTGTTTCATGGAACTTGAATCGTTAAGGCTAAAAGCAAACTAAATAAAAAATTAAAACCTAACCTAAAAACCCGTATCTTTACATTTTTCGATTGCAAAGGTATTGTTTTTTTCCCATTCACCCTTTAGTGAGAGTAACGCGGATTTCATTCTTTGTATCAAAGCAAAAAAAACCGTGTTTTTTTGCTTTTTTACTATAAAAAGTGATTGAATGTCATCAAAGGGTGTAAAAAAGCCCTTTTTTGAACTGATTTTTTACAATTTCACGCCTGTGGGATGATAAAAATCCGCATAAATTTGGAAGTTTTATCAGAATTTTTTAACTTCGCCAAAAATTTCTGTTACATCAGAATAATTTTTGCCTAAAATGAAGTGTAAGGTTCTAAATATTGTTCTTCTCATATTTTGCTATGTTTTGCCTGGCTTTTCACAAACAGGCAAACTGTTTGGCACGGACCAGCAGTTGTCTAGCAGTTTCACCAACCAGGTATATCTCGACCGCGATGGTTTCATCTGGGTCGTCACCCGCAATGGCCTCCAAAGATATGATGGCTACCAATTCCATCTCTTCAAGAAGGAACAGGAAGAGGCACGCGGCTTGGCCTCCAACTATGTGAACTGCATGATCCAGGACAAGAACGGCTTGTTCTACATGGGCATGTATGGCGCCTTGCAGACCTTCGACGGTTCCGAGTTCAAGGACGTTGAAGTGAAAGACCTTGAAGGCAATGTGGTGCCCTGTTATATGACCTGCTTCCTCCAGCGCAAGAACGGCGACCTGGTAGCAGGCACCTCGGGCCACGGTTTGCTCAAGATAGTCGACCGTGGGCACGCCCGTCAGCAGAACGGTCCACTGAAGAACATTCACACCGTCAATGCATTGGTTGAGGACAAGAAAGGCCATTTGTGGATAGCGACCCGCAGTTTTGGCTTGATAGAGTATGACGGAAAGAATGCCATGAAGTATTTCACCTCCGAGGAGTTGCTCTCTACCGTCCGCCAACTTTGTCTCGACCAAGAAGGCAACCTCTACGTAGGCACGTCCAACAACGGCGTCTATGTGCGTTCGGCGTCAGGAGGAGAATTCAGGCATCTTGACGTGACCTCAGGCAAACAGGTCTCCTCTCTCTATTGCTGCAAAGACGGTCGCCTGATGTTCGGCTACGACGGCCAAGGCTTGGCCATTTACCACCCCAAGACAGGAGTGATAGAGAACAATCCATACTTCAGCCGTGAGGTGGATCTCTCCATGAGCAAGGTTTATTCCATCGTGGAGGACCGCAGCGGCAACATCTGGTTGGGATTGCTGCAGAAAGGCATCTACATGCAGCCGGTGGAGACCAGCGGCTTCGAGTACTTAGGGTATAAGTCGGGCTTCAGGAACGTCATCGGACAAGCTTGTGTCATCAGTTCCATCATCGACAGCAAGGCGCGATGCTGGGTGGGCACCGACAAGGACGGTCTTTATTGCCTGGACAAAAACCATCAGTCCATCAAGCATTTCAAGGAGCATTTCCCAGGAACCATCATGAGCATTGCCGAGGATGCCTCCGGGCGCATCTGGGTGGGCACCTATGGAGAGGGCTTCGGCTACATCGACCCAGGATTGCAAGGCTACCATCCTTTCCCGCAATATGCCACGTCGAGCGCCTTCAGCATCAAGACGACCGACCATGACATCTGGGTGGCCACCATGGGGCAGGGACTGCTGCGCATCGACGCCTCCTCCTTTGGTGTGAAGGCATACACGATGAAGGCGAAAGCCACCATCGACAGGCACCTCAACTGCATCGCCAACGACTTCATCTCGGGTCTCTCCGTGTCGTCCGACCAGAAGCGCGTCTACGCCGCCACCACCATGGGCGTCTGCTGTCTCGACATCGAGAAGGAAAATTGGACCAACGTCTTCGGAAAGAACTGCATCAATTACGGGACGCCCACACGCGTGGCCAAGGAGTATGGCGGGAAGCTGTGGATTGGGACCAATGACGGACTCTTCTGCTATGACATACAGAAGAAGACGATGAAAAACTACACCACCGAAAAAGGATTGGCCGACAATGGTGTCGTCTCTTTCGAACAGGACAAGGAGGGACGGCTGTGGCTCGGCACCGACCATGGACTCAGTTGTCTCAATCCCAAGACTGGCGAGATACAAAGTTTCTTCGTTGACAATGGCCTGCAATCCAACGAATTCAGCGATGGCGCATCGTTCATGGTGGACAATGACACCACCGCCGTGCTGCTCTTCGGTGGCGTCGGCGGCATCACATGGTTCCATCCCGAAAGGGTGAAGCAACACAAATGGGACGCCAAGGTCTGTCTCGTCAGTTTCATCGTCAACAGGAAGCCAGTCAATAGCGAAACCAAGTCTGGACGCTATCAGATTTGCGACACCACGGTCATCGCCGCCGACCGCTTCGACCTCTCCTCGCACGACAACACCTTCTCCATCCAGTTCTCCACGCTCACCTACGACAACCCCGAGCACGTCACCTATATGTATAGCATCAACGGGGAGGCCTACACACGCTTGCAGACAGGTGTCAACGAACTCACCATCACGCATCTCCCTCCGGGAACCTACCACTTCCGTGTGAAGGCACAGCGCAACAACCAGACCACAGAGGAGCGCACCTTCACCGTCGTCGTACATGCACCGTGGTACCGTACACCGTTTGCATACATCCTCTACCTGCTCGCCATCGGAAGCGCCGTGTGGTATTACCTGGTCAACCGCCGCAGGAAGGAGAAAGACCGCCTCAAACTCCAGGAGCACATGCACAAAGAGCAAATGGGAGAGGCCAAACTGCGATTCTTCATGAACATCAGCCATGAGATACGAACCCCGATGACGCTCATCATCACCCCGCTCATCTCACTGATGAAGCAGGACCACGACCCCATGCGTACGGGCGTCTACCAGACCATCAAGCGCAATGCGGAGCGAATACTGCACCTCATCAACCAGATGATGGACCTGAGGAAAATCGACAAGGGCATGATGCAGATGAGGATGAAGGAAACCGACCTCGTGGGCTTCGTAGGAGACCTCTTCTCCTTGTTCGAGCACCAGGCCAAAGTCAAGAACATCACTTTCAGCTACACCCATGATGCCGAGACGCTGCCCGTATGGGTGGACCGCCAGAACTTCGACAAGGTCATCGTCAACATCCTCTCCAATGCATTCAAATACACCCCGGCGGGCGGAGAGGTATACATCCACGTCACCCACGACGACAAACACGCTCGAATTGCCATCGGCGACAATGGGGAGAAGATACCAGAGGACAAACTCAATAAGATTTTCGAACGATTCTACCAGTCGCCCTCCGAAATCAACGACCGCAGCGTGGGTACGGGCATCGGACTCGACCTCACACGCTCACTCGTGGAACTGCACCATGGCACCATAGAAGCCCACAATCTGGAGCAAGGGTGCGAGTTCGTGGTCACCATCCCATTGGGCAACGCCCATCTCAAACCAGAGGAGATAGCCCAGAAGGATGACCCCGAACCATCGGGACTCCTTGACAACCTGGAAGCAGAGACGGCCGATGCCGTGGAGCCTGTGCCAGAGACGGATGTGAAAAACGTGCCCAACAAACGCTTCTCCATCGTCTTGGCCGAGGACGACGACGAAATCCGCGAATACATCGTCAGGGAATTGTCTCGCGACTATGATGTGAAGGCGTGCATCAATGGACGCGATGCCTTGGCAGAAATCTACCTGGCCCCGCCCGACATCGTCATCAGCGACGTGATGATGCCCGAGATGGATGGCAACCAACTGTGCACGCAGTTGAAACTCAACCCGCAAACCAACCACATCCCCATCATCCTCCTCACCGCCAAGAGCAGAGACGAGGACAAACTGGAAGGACTGGACACCGGCGCCGATGCCTACATCGTCAAGCCGTTCAATATGGACATCCTCAAACGCACCATCGCCAACCTCATCAATGCACGACGCATCCTCAGACAGAAATACGGCCAGACAGAGCGCTTGGAGAAGAAGGTGGAAGAGGTGAAGTTGCAGTCGCCTGACGAGAAACTCCTCGAAAGGGTGATGAAGACCATCAACAAGCACTTGAACAACTCCGACCTGAGCGTGGACATGATAGCCGAGGAGGTGGGCATCAGCCGAGTGCACCTGCATCGCAAGATGAAGGAACTGACAGGTCAGACGCCGCACGACTTCATCCGACAGCTGCGCCTGAAGCAGGCCGCCCATCTGCTCGCCAACAACAACATGAACATCACCGAGGTGGTTTATGCCTGCGGCTTCTCCAACGCCGCCTCTTTCTCCACCATGTTCAAAAGCGTCTATGGCATGTCGCCAAGGGAGTATATGAAGCAGCATAGGAAATAGAGAGCTTTTCAGCAGGGCTGACAATGCAAATATCCAAAGCCCCTGGCCGCAACGACGGCCAGGGGCTTTTTAGGAAGTTTCAGGAGCGAGTAGGAGGCTTGCGGAGCGAGTAAGGAGGCTTTAGAAGCGAGTAGGAGAGGAGGCTTTAGAAGCGAGTAGGAGGCTTTAGAAGCGAGTAGGAGGCTTTAGAAGCGAGTAGGAGGCTTTAGGTGTCCTAAGACCTCCTAAAGCCTCCTAAAACTTCCTGGAAATTCTAGAATTTCCTAGTCTCTCCTATGGCCTCTTATTGTTGATTGCTGAGGATCATATTGACGAGGGATGAGACGTCGGTGATGCTCACGGCTCCGTCGCCATTGATGTCGGCATTATTCATATTGATGAAATTCGTGTTGCCGTTGAGCAGGAAGTCCACTATGGTGGAGACATCGACAATGGTCACCGCACCGTCGCCATTGGCGTCGCCAACCACGATGTCGCTTTCCCCACCGTTGCCGCTGACGAATTCGTAGCCACCGAAGCTGAGCTTCGAGCCGGTGCAGAATACATAATAGGTCTCGTTGGCCTCGACGTCAAACTCCACGGTGCCGGTCATCTTCGAGTCAATGGTGTAATCGTCTTTCAATGTCACCTCTGTGGGTGTGTCACCATCGGCCTTGAGTGTAAGCGCTTCGATGGGGAGGCACTCGCCTGTGCTCTTCTTAGCCACGTAGAAATTCTTTCCAGCATTGAGGATGATGAAGGCGGTGATGTGCCCCGGGATGGTGGTGGTGATCATGTAATAGGTGCCCGATGAAGGCAGGTTCCTGTTGGCGGGCTTGTAGCCGCTTCCGGTGCTGGCATCACCATCCAATGGTCCGTCCTTCGGGTTTTGGTTGCCCAAGACATACCACACTCCGGTCTTCTCCTCCATCTCGCCTGTCTCGGTGTTCTCCACCATGCCTTTTTGTCCAAGGAGGTTGGAGCAGTAAGCCTTGGTTACGGCGAACTTCAGGTCATAGTTCTTCGTGGTGCGGTCGTCGCCGAGCACCACCTGTGTGTGCTCCGATGTTTCGATGGCTCCGTTTCCGTAGGTGCCATCAGGTTTGAACTTCACGATTTCCCTGGTGTCCACGGGTTCGGGAGTCACTGTCTTTTCCTCAAAGAGATAGCCACCGAAGCTGAGTTTCGAACCTGCGCAGAACACATAATAGGTCTCGTTGGCTTCGACGTCAAACTCCACTGTTCCCGTCATTTTCGCGGCTATGGTGTAGGTTTCGCTCAGTGTCACCTCTGTGGGCGTGTTGCCGTCGGACTTGAGGGTGAGTGCTTCCACGGGTAGGCATTCTCCTGTGCTGGCCTTCACCACATAGAGGTTCTTGTCGGCGTTGAGGACGATGAAGGCTGTGATGTGGCCAGGCTTCGAGGGCGTGATCATGTAGTAGGTGCCCGACTGTGGGAGGTTCTTGTTTTCTGGCTTGTATCCGTCGCCGGTGCTCTTGTCTTCTTCATCCAGTTCTCCGTCCTTCGGATTGTTTGCACCAAAGACATACACCACGCGGGTCTTCTCCTCCATCACGCCGGTCTCGGTGTTCTCCACCATGACTTTCTGGCCGAGCAAGTCGGAGCAGTAGGCTTTCGTTGCAGAAAGTTGCAGGTTGTAGTTGGCTGTGTTACGGTCGTTGCCGAGCACCACCTTGGTGTTCTCCGAAGTGAGTGTGGCTCCGTTGCCGTAGGTGCCATTCGGGTCGAACATCACCCTTTCCCTGGTGTCCACAGGGTCGGGTTCCACGATGCCTTCCTCGAACACATAGCCACCGAAGCTGAGTTTCGAGCCGGTACAGAACACGTAGTAGGTCTCGCCACCCAGGACATTGAACTCCACTGTTCCGGTGGTCTTCGCAGCCAGGGTGTAGTCTTCGTTCAGAGCCGTCACGGTGGGTTCTGCTCCGTCGGCCTTGATGGTGAGGGCTTCCAAGGGCAGGCATTCGCCTGTGCTGCCTTTCACCACATAAAGGTTCTTGTTGGCGTTGAGGATGATGAATGCTGTGATGTGTCCGTCCTTGGCGGGCGTGATCATGTAGTAGGTGCCCGACTGTGGCAGGTTTTGGTGGTCAGGGGAGTAACTGACGCCAGAACTCTTGTCCTCGCCGTCCAATTCACCGTCCTTCGGGTTGTTTGCACCAACGACATACACCACGCGGGTCTTCTCCTCCATTTTTATTTCATGGGTCTCGGGGTTCTCCACCTCCACCATGACCTTCTGTCCGAACAGGTCGGAGCAGTAGGCTTTCGTTGGTTGAAGTCCCAGGTTGTAGTTGGCTGTTGCGCGGTCGTTGCCGAGTTCCAATACGGTGTTCTCCGAGGAAAGGATGGCGCCGTTGCCATAGGTGGCTTCCGGGTCGAACAACACCTTCTCCTGCGCTGATGCAGAGATTGCCATGATGATAATGGCAAACAAAGATAAGATTTTCTTCATAAGCATTTGGGTTTTAAATGATTAGTGTATAGTTTGTTGTAAATAGGATTATATTAGGATGGTATGGTAGTCAATAGGATGTGATAGGAAGTCTTAGGTGGTTTCCGGCCCCCTATGGTTTCCTGTTGTCTCTAAATTGAGCCTTTAGATAGTTTGTAGGGTGCAAAAATAGCGTTTTTTTCTTAATCTTGCAAATGGAAGTAAGAAAAAAAGAATCGGAGTAATCAGAAAATCAGATTTCTCCGATTATTCCGATTACTCCGAATGTCAAGATTATTCAGATGATTCTGAATCAGAATATTCCAATTGTTGTATTACTCATGCTTCGCATTCGTTCAACTTTCTGGAGTTAAAGGGGAGTTAAAGGGGAGTTTTAAAGAGGAGTTAAAGGGACATATGTCCACTTTTCCGCCTTTTGGGGGAAATGATTGCCCCCAAATTATTTAACCCTTTTCACCCTCATTTTCCATTACTTGCGAAAGTTGAATTGTTTTTATTGTTGGCCAAGCACTGTGCTGACAATTAAGGAGATGTCGGTGATGTTGATGTCGCCGTCATCGTTCATATCGGCATTTTCCAGAATGATGAACTCAGTATTATGATTGAGCACGTAGTCCACAGTGATGGATACGTCGGTGATGTTTATATATCCGTCGCCATTGACATCGCCGAGGAGGTTCTCAACAGGAGCTTTCTTCACCAAGAACTTGATATCGTCGAAGTAGTATTTGTTGGCTTCCTTCAGCACTCCAAGGTTGAATGCGATGGTGTGCATCTCGTTGGTTTCGTCGCGATCATTGCCAGCTTTGTAAACTTGGTCTTCTGTGATGGTGCCGGTCTTCTTGATGTCCACCCACTGAGTGGTGAATGGGATGTCGCCAAGAATGGCATAATGGTTGTATTGTCCCGGTTGGTTGTGAGTTTGAGTCTGGGCACTGGCCGCTTTCTCAGCACGCACCCTGAAGGAGATGACGTATTCGTCGCCCGGTAGCAATTTGTCGGCCACGGTGATGAAGAACTGGCTGTCCCAGTCGGTGATGGATGTCTGGCCCTCAGGGATGTCTCTCGAAACCACCTCGATGCACTTGTTGCTGGCATCTATCGGGTCGGCAACGAGACGAGAGGGACCCCATACTTCCTCACCGGTGAAGTATTCCTTGCTGATGTAGTTGGTTGTTTCGGTTCCCTCGCAGTTGCCATTGGTGATGAGGTCGGTGAAGTCATCGTAGGTTTGCTCCTCTTGCTTCAGTACCTTGAGGCTGATGTCGTCGAAGTAGTATTTGTTGGCTTCTTTTAATACTGAGAGGTTGAATGCGATGGTGTGCATCTCTTTGCCAGCAGGCACTTGGTCTTCGGAGATAGTGCCATTTCTTTCGATTTCCACCCATCCATCAGTAAATGCCACGTCGCCAATACCAACCCAGTGATTGTAGTTTCCAGGAGCGTCGTGAGCCTGGGTCTGGGCGTTGGCAGCCTTTTCAGCACGCACCTTGAAGGTGATGTGATATTTGTCGCCCGGCTCCAACTTCTCCGATGTGGTGATGAAGAACTGGGTGTCATAGTCATCGATAGCTTTAGGATTTCCGTCTTTATCCACTAGATTTCCCGGGTCGTCTCTCGAGATCACCTCGATGCACTTGTTGTTTTCGTTAGTCGGGTCAACAACGAGACGGGAGGGTCCCCAGTATTGCTCTGCGGTGGTATACTCCTTGCTCACGAAGTTGGTCACGTCGTCGCCTTCGCAGTCGCCATTGTTGATGAGTTCGGTGTAGTCGTCATAGGTAACGGGGTCCTTTTTCTCAGCTACCACCAAGTAAATGGCATTGATGACAATGGTGGCTTCGCCTGAAGCTTGTAATGCAATTTGACTAACATATGATACATCCTTGTCTTCAAATGACATCTCAACAGAAGTGCTGCCTTCGCCACAGCCTTGGGTGAAACCATCTTGTCCTTCGTTTCTCAAGAGATTAATCTGGGTGGATAATGGAGTAGGTTCAGCAAATTCGAACACCACTTTGCTATAGTTCGACCAGTCTTCACCACCAATCCAAGCGGCCAAACCACCCCATTGTACGGAATTGAAGGTGATGACACCGTCTTCGTTGGTCATGGACTCATTTCCGTTCCAACAATAACCGAAACGTCCCAAAATGTCCACCTTGTCGCCAGGGTTCTGCGCATAAGCAGTCGCAGCCATGACGGCGATTACGAATAAAGTTAAAATTTTTTTCATAAGTGAATGGTTAGTTGTTAATGTTATAGATAAATGTATTCAGTTCGTAATTGTTTAGACGGCAAAGTTAGCCATTTTCCATGACCTTTGTTTTTTGTTTTGTCACCAATACTTTTTGTGATGCAACATTTGTTGTCGAAAAAGTGAACAATCAAGAAAAATGAAGGATTTCCGTCCTCTAATTGTCTTAAACTCAATTTATTTGTTTAAGTCGGCAGCAATCCAAGACCCCACCCCAGCCCCTCCCCTCGAGGGGAGGGGATATGCGCACCGATTGTTGGACGAGACCTTTTAATCCAAGACCCCACCCCAGCCCCTCCCCTCGAGGGGAGGGGATATGCGCACCGATCGTTGGACGAGACCTTTTAATCCAAGACCCCACCCCAGCCCCTCCCCTCGAGGGGAGGGGATATGCGCACCGATTGTTGGACGAGACCTTTTGGCAAAGAAAGCGAAACGCGATTTTTATGAAAAAACAGATTTCAAAAAGGACACCCTGACATTATTATATTTCCCAAAAAGGATGCTATTCAAATCTTTTTTTTTATTTTTGCGGATGAAAAAAGTATGATGGAAATGACAAAAGGACGTTTTGCCCCTTCCCCCACGGGGCGCATGCATATGGGCAACATGTTTTGTGCGTTGCTCTCCTGGCTCTCTGCGAAGAGCAAGGGTGGCGAGTGGTTGTTGCGCATCGAGGACATCGACCCTGGACGCTCGCGTGAGGAGTATGCCCGTCTGCTGATGGAGGACCTCGACTGGCTCGGTTTGGAGTGGGATGGCGAACCGGTGGTTCAGAGCCGTCGCTCGGAGATTTATGAGCATTATTTCCATCAGTTGCAACAGCGCGGCCTGACTTATCCTTGCTATTGCACCCGTGCCGACCTTTTGGCCACACAGGCCCCTCATGAGAGCGATGGCCGCGTGGCTTACAAGGGAACGTGCCGGAATCTCCCTCCACAACCCGGACGGCAAGGCGCCACACGGCTGCTGGTGACCGACCAGGACATACGGTGCAGCGACGGTCATTACGGTGAATACACCGTGAACTTGGCGCGCCAGGTGGGCGACTTCATCATCCGCCGCAAGGATGGGGCGTGGGCCTACCAACTGGCGGTTGTCGTCGACGATGCCTTGATGGGTGTCACCGAGGTGGTGCGTGGACGCGACCTGTTGCTCTCCACGCCCCAACAGATGTACCTTGGAGGGTTGTTGGGCTTTCCCATCCCGCATTTCATCCATTTCCCCTTGTTGTGCAACACCGAGGGGCAGCGCCTGTCAAAGCGTGACAAGAGCCTTGATATGGGTAGTCTGCGCGAGCATCTCACCGCGCGCCAAATCATCGGTCGCCTCGCATACCTTGCCGGATTGACCCCAGCGCCAGATCCCGTAGGTGCCAAGGACCTCCTCCCTCTGTTCTCGTGGGAGAAAGTGCCGAGGGAGGATGTCGTTGTTGAGAAAATGTGATTTTTTTTCGAAGTTAGCGAAGTTAACGAAGTTATCGCTTCGCTCGAATTTATCGACAATAGACCGTGTGGCACTAGATGTTCTAGGAATCCTAGGGATTTTAGGGTTTCTAGTTTTTTTCAGGTGATATTTTTCTATTATTAAATGTATCTTTAAAGCATATTAATGTTGTTGTTTAAAAATAGAAAAAATGAACTATCTTACTTTTAATAGAACCCATTCAGAAGTAGTTTCCTTAAGTTCGGTTCACGGTACTTCGTTTCCCTTCATGAAGATGGTGTGCAACAGAAGTTGTGAAAGAAGAGGAGGTATGTCGGAACAAAATAGTAGAGAGGAAGTCAATTACACGGCAATATTAGTTGTCTTGGTAGGTATGATATTACTCGTCTTTTGTTGAAAAGATAAGGTCTTTTTCAAGGAGTTAAAGGGACATATGTTCTTTTTGAAGAGGAGTTAAAAAGGAGGGTTAAATAATTAATAATTAAAAATTTACAATTAATATTTTATAACTTAAGTTTCGGAAGTTCGGTTATATTGGCATTCAATTACTTACAGTAGCTTCATTTAAAAAATGTATGGATAATCAAAAGATGATTCCATCAAAACATCTCCATTTGCGAGGATTTTTCACTTCATACTTGATTTGTTATATCTTGGTTTGATGTTGAACGAACCCCGAAGGGGTGGCCAGAGTACAGGCAGGTGGTGGAGTGCGAAGCACGGAACCCCTGTTAAAAGTATGGTGTGAACAACAAC
>JAFWSS010000052.1 GCA_017524385.1 Prevotella sp. | reverse complement strand
TCCTCAGATTCCCGAGCAAGCTCGCCTACCCGTAGCCTTTCACATAGCCCGCTATGCTCCACTGGATTGCATCCTACAATTCTTTCGCTCGGCATAGTTCATGCAAGCATGACTCTGCTCTCGCTTAATCGAATTGTTCGTATGAAAGCAAAATCTGCATCCAAATAGATCATAAAATACTATTATCTAATTTTGAACACCTACTTAGTTTTTGTTTTTTACAGATGACAATCATTCCACTTATTCCTACTGACATGACGCAAAGGATATGTCAAATAGAAGAACAATTGAGCGAAGGGCGACAAGACAAAAAGGACAGTCATGAGATAGATGTAGAACAAATTGACACGGAAACGCCTGCGTCGATCACCAACATCACCCTTCTTACGAATGAATTTTGCCCATAAGCCAAACATCTTGTGCCCAATTTTTTCCAAGAAGAGCACTGACGGCTTATAATCAATGGCACCGATGTCCAACAGACGATCCTGCATGCCATCAAGGTCTTTCTTTTGCAAGGATTCCATGACGACCTCTCCAAACCGTGAAGCTTCCTCAAGGTCTTTATCAGCTATTCCCGCCTGTGGCAGAACCGCTGTCGCATTCTTTTTGCCATACACCAACCAACGGATGATAGTCACCACGCTGACCAAATTCATAGTTTTGTCTTGGAGGACTATATGCCCCACCAACCGTGCTTGTGCATCTTTCACATATTGCTTGATTCTTCCAGTTGTCATCAGCCACATGTTCCTGCAAGCGTTGACAAACACAACCGGCCTGCCTTTGAGGTAGTCCTTGATTGCATCATCACTGAAGAACGCCTGCAGGGGCTGTGATGGAGACAGGAACCATGATTGTCCGACAACCAGCACCAGATCCGCATCATTGATGTCAGAAAAATCCATTGGTTCGATACCTGAAAGCGGGATGCCAAGCCTTGTTTCCGGGAAGACGTCGAAGAACTCATCCTTGCTCCAAGGAAATGGATACTGCCGTTGAGTAACTATCTCCTTGTAAACGACCCGGACATCATCCCCAGACCTGTCACCAGATTTCTCCAACGGCTTGCAGATGTTTCTTGCAGCCTTCAAAGCTTGTCCGCTTTGCGAATAGTAGAATACTGCTATTTTCATATTCATCAATCATATTGTCTCAAAAGCGAGATAATGTCACAATCTTTCAAAACTTCAGAGCAAGTCACCAGACTGCCTGCAAGCACTCCAAGCATGCCATGCATGGTGATGCTTTGACCTGTGAGCAAGACATTTGGTATATTTGTCCTGGGTGAGATCCTTCCTGCTCCCACGCTGTTCACATCCTTAGCCACGCCATACATGGAACCTTCGGGCGTTCCTGTATAATCAAGATAGGTCAATGGAGTAGACGTATGATAATGCTCTATGTTCTCACTTAGGCCCGGCACCTCTTCGCTCAATGCTTCAATCACCCTCTCGGCCTTTTTTCGCTTGAATTCCTCGTAACTCTCACCACGATGCCCGACATGGGTGCCCAGCCATGGTTTCATCTCATCAAAACTCATATAAGTAATGATTTCTCCCGCTTGGGCATAGACAGGGTTTTCCTCGTGGCAGAAATGCATGTAAAGCAAGTATTTCGGCCATGAGGCTTGATCGTAATTCTCACAACCCCATATGGAATTTCCACGATAATAGTAGAGGTTGCTATCAATGTACCTCACTGTGTTCTTCCGGAATTTCAAATAGACCGTGAACGCCGCCATGGTGTTTCTTGCATTTTCCAAGCGGTACCTGTAGGCGGGTCGAAGCAAATGGCTGTCGATGAGCCGCATTGTCGATTTCGGATGAATGGAACTGATAACGATGTCGGCAGGAAAACATTCTCCATCGGAAGTGATGACTGCGGTGGCGTGGGTCTCATCACACTCTATCCTCTCAGCCTTGTGCCGCACCAGCACCTTGCCACCATGGCCTCGTATGACATCAACCATGGATTTGGCTATCAGGCCGCTCCCCCCTATGACGCGGAATGCGCTTTGGTTGTAAAAGTCAAAAATCAACGCATGTGTGGAGAATGGAGTGCGATTTTCCTCACCAGCGTAGAGAGGCAATATCCCTGCAAGAACCTGCCGGAGCAAAGGATCTTCCACCAAACTAGCAATCACTTCATTGACGCTTCTCATTTGGTACTCAGCATGGATGTTAAGGTCAACATTCCTGTTGAGTGAATGCATGGCAGAAGAAGCGGCGACAGTCTTTATCAAATCGAAATAGCGGGCCAGTTCGTCACGCTGGTGGGGGAAGTGCTCAGCAAGCGAGTCGATGAAGTTGTCTTTTCCGTTGGCAAACCGGAAATGCCTTCCTTGGAACGAGACGACATCGTAGCCCATGGGGTCTAGTCGTGCAAGCCTGAAGCCATCGTTGACATCCAAGTATTTCAGGATGGCATGGAGAGTCTGCCCCGAATCGGCACTGCCTATGTAATGCATGCCTGTTTCAAAGATGGTGCCGCCCCTGCGGAAGCACTGCAGACATCCCCCAAACTGTTCCCCTTGTTCGAGCACAGTCACCTCGTAATCATTCTTTGAGAGGATGCATCCGCAAGCCAGCCCTCCCAAGCCGCTACCTATGATTACGCATTTTTTCATTTCTTTTCTCCATATAAATGCCATGCATCCGTCTTGCCATCATCCTGTAGTCCCCTTCAAAGGAGGCGTCTTGTCGACGAACACGGGGCAAGACCTCCATCGACATTGCACCAGGATGCAGATGAAAAGACTTTTTAGGCAGGACCTCTCCAAAGCCATCGATAAAAACCGGCACGATGTCAAGGCCGATTTTTTCAGCCAGATAGAACGCCCCTCGGTGAAACCGTTGGATATGACAATCTTCCGAACGAGTACCTTCGGGGAAAATCATTACGGAATAGCCTTCCTTCACCTTGTAGGTAATCTTCCTCACCATTTGTTCAGTGTCCGAGATGGGAAAGAAATCAGCATATCTGATGACAATGCCGTAAAAAGGATTATGCCACACCCAGTTCTTGGTGAGAATGATCATATTCGGGGTGAGCATCATGATGGCCATGAGGTCGAGGTGTGACTGATGGTTGGATATGATGAGTGACGGTTGCTCAAAACTCTCCCCATGAGGATTGTGATATGAGAAGGTGGTGCCAGGCACATGGTTGACGACAAAGCGTGCTTTCCTTTGAAGTATGCGATGATATTTTTTCTTATGTTCTTCGGTCGCTCCACAAACGGTGATGAGGAAAAATCCCCTTACCGTCATATCTATTGCCAAGAAGATGAAATAACAAAACGAGAAAAGAGTGTATGCAGTTTGCCTGACGATATAAAACAGCCGCCTCATATTCTTCATCTCAATATTTTCCTCAGCAAAAGCCTGGGATATCCATAGAAAAGGGCTCCGAAGCACAATATCGTATTGAGGATGCTTATACGCACAAAGTCATAGACCGGCCGGAAATGACTGACCCTCTCGTCGGCAGGAGGATAATACACCCTTACTGGCACGGAGACAATCCTCACACCAGCCCAGGCTGCAAAAACCAGCAATTCCAATTCCGCCTCATATCTTGACGTGATGAGACGGAGCCATCTCAGCGATGCCAATGCATAGAGCCTGTAGCCACTCTGTGTGTCTGGCAAGTTGATGCATGTCAGAATGCGGAACCAGAAATTGGAAAAACGGTTGGCAAAAGTGTTTTGCCGTGGCATGTTCTTCTCTGTCAGATTGCGGGAACCAACGATGATGGCATCACTGCATTTGTTCATCTCATTGATGAGCGACGGTATGTCCTCAGCAAAATGCTGCCCGTCGGCATCTATGGTGATGGCGTGGGTGAATCCCATTTCCTTCGCCTTTCGGAACCCTTCCAAAAGGGCATGTCCTTTTCCTTGGTTCTTCTCGTATGCCACCACGGTCACCGACTGTGACATTTGTTGCAGGACATCGGCTGTCGCATCGGTGCAGCCGTCATTGACAACGATGACATGGTTGCAATACCGTCGAACATCCTCTATCACCTGTCTTATCGTACCCGCATTATTATACGTTGGAATAATGACGCACAGTCTCTTGGTAGGATTGTCGGCATTCATTTATTGAACTTGATAACGCATGGACATTTTCACATATTGTGTCTTTTCATTTTCCACGCTGACACTAACCGAGAGACGGTCGTCATCAAAGACAATCTTTGAGAACACAAACGTGGGTTCCTCCTCCGGCCCCATCCTTTCCCGGAACTTGATGTTGACAGCGGTGTCGAGGATGAATTGCCTTTTGAAGAATTCAGCGAGGATTTCCGATGCCATCTGCACCATGCACACCCCGGGGGTGACGGGAAAGTTGGGGAAATGCACCTTGTAGATAAAGTGCCGAGGGTTCATCCTCACCTTGCATCTACACTCCCCCTCACCAGGTTCCATGGCAACGATATGGTAGAAGTCGTCTTTCAGTTTCATCTTTCGTCTTGCATTGGAGAGAACGTATAATTGATTTTGTATCTCTCGTTACTTACTATGATATCGCCGTTTGACATGACAGTCAGTTTTCTTTTCTTCTTCACCACATTCCTTCCTTGGTCATAGTTGGACAAGAAGAAAGAGAAATCGCCTCTGAGCACCTTCCTGATATACCACTTGTCAAGCGGCCCTATCACATTGAGCACCTTTGCCTTGCCATCGGAATATGTGAAATCAAAGGATTTCACGCCAAACTCACTGACGACAGTACCTATGATTTCATTGTCACTTGTCACATTCATCACACATATGGCAGTCATCTCACGCCCCCTGATTTGCATCAGCAACTGATACTCCCTGGTGACCGTGTCTCCTTCTGCCGTCAGTTTCTGTCCCGCCTCGGTTGCACTGATGGCCGAACAAGGACAAAAAGACAAGAGCAGTAAAAAACTAGTTAGTATTGAAAAGGCTCTCATTGAGCGTTACCGATGTGTTTGCATTATATAGTCTCACCCATGTCACGTCTCCGGTCTTTTCCTCCAGTTTCACGCTGCTGACCATGGTGAGCGTCGCATTGAAATAGATTTCTATCACTTGATAAATCTGTTTCAGTTCCTTCTTCTTGGGGTAAAGTTTGGCAAAAAAATAGTTGCCGTTTTTATAAACTTCCACAGTGAAATCAGATGAGTTGTTCAGCCCCCTCCCAGTCATGCTGTTCAAGATGATATTCGAGATTTGCCGGAACATCTTGTTGTCTTGGACGTTGATGTTCTGGTTGGTTTTCGATGATTTGATTCTCACCTTGTCGCCATTGAGTATGAATGTGTAATCGTAAGGAGTGGTGTATTGCCATCTCAATTTATTGGGACTTTTATAATACATCATGCCAGTGGACTGCATTTCCTTTTTCAGCATTTTCATTTTTTTAGTCTGTATGAACTCACACTGCATGCTTTTCACAGCCGATGCCGCCTGGTCTAGCTGGGCTATCACTTGCCTTTGCTGCTCTGCCGTGACCCTTGTCTGTCCACTGACGTGAGCAAAAAAGAACAAGGCAAATATTAAAAGAAAGCATTGTTTCATCATAAAAGTATCGTTTATGTGTTTTTTGAATTGAGTAAAAATAAAAAAAGACTTGGAACGACTGCCTCTTCACTTTGCTATAAGGACACATCCTGAAAGGATCAAGAACACCCCTATCCAACGTTCCAATGGCACATGTTCATGGAAGAAAATAATGGCTGCAAACATCCCCATCACATAACTAAGGCTCACCATCGGATAGGCCATGCTGAAGGGGAAATTCTTGATAATGTACATCCAAAGGACAGAACCCACTCCATAGCATATTCCACAACAGATGAATTGCCAATTGAGGAAAAGCCTGAGAAAATAACCCGTTGTCCATGAAAAGTCGCCTGCTTTGGTCAGTCCGTATTTCATCAGCACCTGTCCACCGGAAAGGAGCAAGCACTGAATCAGCGAAAGTGGCAACAGTTTTAGTATCACGATTTCCTCAGTAGGATGAAAGAGCACTCTTTTCCTTTCATCTGATTGGCAATAATTACATTACGCAAGGCAGTGCATCTGCCGGGTCTGGCATCGTCCTCGAGATGCGTAGGCAGACAGCCTTTCCCTATGCAATGAGCCATGGCATAGAAGCCCAGTGCCGATGAAGTGTAGTTCTCCCCAAAGAGATGCTTGTAGCGCAAAAGGGGAAGGCCGGGGAATACCGCATCCATCAGCTGATAATAACTTGTGTCGTGGCTGGGGTTGCCATTCACTCCTGTCAAGACGGCATCCACATCTTTCAATGACAAGCCTGCCCTTTCGAGCATCTGTCCCACGAGGAGTTTCAATCGGTCAAATGAATAGTCATGGCAGATGGTGATGCCTGCCAATTCGCACAGATGGTCCACCCCACCGTCAAGAGTCAGCAGCGTCGACATGGCCACCTCGCCACAAGGAGCCATGTTTTCCACACCCACGTATCCGGTCTTCTTCAACAATTCGAAATAAGATTCCACCATTTCGTCATGTCCTCCCACCAAGGCGGTCGTGACATCCCCCAACGTCATCTGCATCCATACATCAAAGACGGCTAGGTCGAAACTCATGGCCCCATGTGAATAAGTGGTGTTGTAGCCATGGTTCTTCGTGTAAATACCGAGAGTGGAACCAACAGTGTTGTGGGTTGACTGCATGAAATAGGTGGGGCTCAAAGCCTCTTCCCCATTCTCGGTCATTGCATCAAGGAAACGCTCGGTATAATCCAGGCTGCCGATGCTTGTACCGGTGATGACAGCGTCGGGATGTTCCGTCCCCGTCTCACGCAAGACCTTGAGCGTCGTGACAAGGGCCCGTTTCATCAGATTCCCCATCCTCCTTGTTTCACCGGCAGCAAGATAATCCCTAAAAGGAGGGTTGACTGCCTTTACAAACCCATCTTCATAATAGACAGGCGACTCCATCCATTCCTCGGAAAGAGGTTGCTGGATGGATATTTGTTCTGCTGCTTGTATGAAAATTTTGTTACTTGCCATCATACATCAACTTTGGAGAGGATGAGAGAGGAGTCGTTGCCGCCAAATCCGAAAGCATTGCTCATGACATGCCTGAGTACTGTTTTCGGATGAGGATCGGTCACAGGTATGACACCATTGTCCATGGGTTGATGCCAATTGAGATTGACGGGCAGGAACTGCTGTTCCAGGGCCATGATGCAGAAAACCGCCTCTATGCTTCCAGAGGCGCTTGTGGTATGCCCTGTGAAGGACTTGGTTGAGGACACGGGTGGCATGTCTTCACCAAAGACACGCATGATGGCATGGCTTTCACTCTCATCATTGTTAGGAGTCCCCGTTCCATGGGCGTTGACATACTGGATGTCACCAGGTTTGAGGCCAGCCCTGTTCAAGGCTTGTCTCATGGCCAAGACAGCCCCTTCTCCTTCCGGCGACGAGGCAGTCTGATGATAGGCATCGCAAGCGTTGCCAAAGCCACTGAGGCGGCACAAAGGTTTTACTCCACGCTTTGATGCCGATGCTGCGGTTTCCAACACAAGATAAGCGGCACCCTCCCCAAGGTTGAGTCCCTCCCTCTCCTTGTCGAAGGGCTTGCACTGCTGCGAGTCAAGTATCATAAGCGTGTTGAACCCATTGAGGTGGAACATGGTGAGGCACTCGGCTCCACCTGCCACCACGATGTCGGCCAGTCCGCAACGTAGCATGTTAGCTCCCGTGATGATGGCATTGGTGGCAGAGGAACATGCTGTTGATACTGTGGAGAGGGAGGCGAAATGTCCGAAAGGCTCAGCTATCATTTCCGTGCAGTCAGCACAATTGTAGGTGGCAATGGCCGCACGCAGGCTGTCGCCATCCTTTTCTCCGGCATGAAGCACTTCACGACGGTCCATGCCGCCAACGGTTGTCGCAGATACGAAGTGTGCTGTTTCGATGGTCTTTTCATCCATGGAAGCATCCTGAAGAGCCTCCCTCAAAGCCAACCGGCCGATGAGGGCGTTTCGTGTCAGCAGAGGGTCGTCTTCAGCCCCCAGCATGGCTTTCATCTCTTCATTGCTCAGGCGAATTTCACCCACCGGCAAATCACGATGGCACGATGGAAGAAACTGCATCTCACGAATCCCCGTGATACCAGAGCGGAGGGAGCGCAACGTTTCCTCCTTCCCCACCCCGATGGCCGACACCACACCTGCGCCTGTGACAAATATTGGTTCCACCTTATTATCTAATTTTGAACACCTACTTAATAAATTATTTTGTTCTATTCTCAGCGATGAACTGCGCCATCACCTTCACCGACTTCAGAACTTCTTTGCTTTTGGTGGGGTCTTTCAACTTTATTCCATAGTTCTTTTCAATCAGTACGATCAATTCAAGTGCATCTATGGAATCCAGACCCAGTCCGCTACCAAACAAAGGAGCATCTTCATCGATGTCTTCGGGCTTCACATCCTCAAGATTGAGAGCCTCGATAATTTCTTTTTTCAACTCTAAGATTAATTCTTCCATATTTTATATTGAGTTATAAAGGAGTTTTTTTTATAGGAGTTAAAGAGGAGTTAAAGGGGAGTTTTTTTAGGAGTTAAAGAGGAGTTAAAGGGGAGTTTTTTTATAGGAGTTAAAGAGAAGTTAAAGAGAAGTTAAAGAGGAGTTAAAGGGACATATGTCTACTTGTTTCGGGAGCTTTGTTTCGGGAGTTTTGTTTCGGGAGTTTTGTCTACTTGTTTCGGGAGTTTTGTCTGCCTATTCAGGGAGTTATAGGGATGATTCCTCTCTTGTTTTACGAACAGCTAAAAAGATATCGGCTTCGAAATGATTTTCGTCGTCATAGTCAATCCATCCTCCTAAGACGCTCTCCATTCTGGCATCATTGGCGGAAGCAGATACAATCTGCCACAATAGTACATCGTTTCGCTCTTTGACGATGAAAAACGATGTTTCCCCATGATAATGATTGCGTATGGCGATTTCCCCCGTTACGATGTTAGGCAATGTATAGATGAAAGCAGAAGGACTTGGGAAGAAATCATCCTCTTTCGATATGGATGCCAAGAATTTCCTGTCTGCACTAACCGATGAAGAGTGATTCATCAATATGACAGCTCTATTGTCGCATGGGGCAAAGCGCTCGCCCTCCTCCTGCATCAGCAACAATTCAGAAGCCACAAAGCCCAATTGGCACAACCCGTCCATCTTGTAGAATTTGGGGTAGTCGCCAACATATTGCTTATACAACCAAGTCAACAGTTGTGCTCCCTTCTCTTTCACATCCACATCTTTCCCATCGACCATTACGGAAGACGGTGAAATCCTCACTTGATACACCTTTTCAAACTGGCTATGACAGGCAAGCGTCGCATCAGCGACATTATGACCCGTCCTGTCCACGAACAAAGCTGCATTGCATCCACCAAAGCCGGATATCATCTTTATGAAACCGGTCTTGCTCGTCTGCGTGTTCTGGGTTGACACCAAGATTTTCCCCGACACGCCACGTTCTGAGAATCCCCTTGTGGCCAAAATGGTGTTGTCGTCGAGAGCCGCCATGGTGATGATGGTCTCCAGAACGCCAGCTGCTCCGAGCGTATGTCCAAAATATCCCTTCAATGCATTTACAGGCACACTGTTCAAGCCCACGCGTTCCATGGCCACCGACTCCATCTGGTCGTTGAACATGGTTGCCGTGCCATGGGCATTCACCAAAGCAAGATGTTCCTTCGGCACATCATCAAGGACAGCTTCCAACGCCAGTTTGGCTCCCTCTCCGTTTTTCGATGGTGAACTGACATGGAAGGCATCATTCCTGATTGCTCCTTGCACCATATGCCATACATCCTTTGAGTAGACTGTTTCCCCGGCGACATCCTTGCCCCTTTGTAAGACCAATGTAGCAGCAGCCTCACCCAAATTAAGACCCAAGCGTTCGATGTCGAAAGGCCGACACTCATCTTCAGCCAACGCCTTTAGTGAGAGGAATCCAGAAACAGTAAATTTACTCAACACATCTGCTCCGCATACAATTGCCTGGGTATAAACCTTTGCCTCAAGCAACCGCATGGCCAAGATGATGGCCGAGACACCTGAGATGCAAGCATTGCATACCACAATGGGGGGTGTTGATACTCCCAACCTTTTGGCTATCCGCTCTGCTGCCTCGCCAGGATACAAGGCCACATATCCAGCATCATCGCTCAACAGTTCTATGTTTGCCTTTGTGGTGCTGAGGATGAATAATGTCTGACTGCTACCGGCATCGATTCCGGCATCCTTCACAGCTCTGCTGGCAGAAAGGAAAGCCAACGACTCAAAACGGGTCAAGCCATCTATGAAATGAGCCTTTTCTTGTTCTTGGGTGAAGAATGAAGCAGTGTAGGAATCGGGAACGCCCCATTTCCCCGTGCATTTGTTCAAGGCGGAGCGTCCCTCCTTCACCGCTTGGTAGTTTTCATCAGTTGTCTCTCCCAAAGGGGAGATGATATTGTCAGCCAACCGATAAATCATCCGTTATTTTTTTAGGAGTTAAAGAGGAGTTTTTTTTTAGAAGTTAAAGGGGAGTTTTTTTTAGAAGTTAAAGGGGAGTTTTTTTTTAGAAGTTAAAGGGGAGTTAAAAAGGAGTTAAAAAGGAGTTAAAGGGACATATGTTCACTTATACAACCTTTATGAAACTATATACACTTCATTAAAACCGGCTTGCACTCCTTAAAACCTGTTTGCACTCCTTAAAACCGGCTTGCACTCCTTAAAACCTGTTTGCACTTCTTAAAACTTGCTTAAACTTCTTGAAACCTGTTTAATCTTCATTAAAACCGGCTTGCACTTCTTAAAAACGGCTTAAACTTCTTTTTTCCTATTGGTTATGTTGAAGATTGACCCCAACGTTTCTTCCACTCCTCATAAAATTCAGGGGTGCTCCACACCAACTGATAATTGCCATCCATGAACACCTGTACGGAGCGCCCCGTTGTCATCAGACTGTTGTCTTCAGGATTGCGTATTTCATACTCGAACACGATTTTTGCCGCTTCCGTGGCCTTGTATACGATGGTTATTTCTGGATTCATCCCATATCTGATAGGCTGTTTGTATTGGATGGAAAAATCAACCAATGGAGCGTAAAAACCATTTTCTGCTATCTGGTCATAACCCAACTGGAATTCACTCCCGAAGGCCTCCCTGGCGTCCTCGAAATATTTAGCGTATGCGCCGTGCCATACAATTCTCATGGCATCTACCTCACTGAAACGTATCTTCAGACGAATTGTTTTTTTCAGGACTCTCATCAGCAATGAGCGGCTTTATTCAAGTTACGATCAAAGGGGAGTTTTTTCAGGAGTTAAAGGGGAGTTTTTTTCAGGAGTTAAAGGGGAGTTTTTTCAGGAGTTAAAGGGGAGTTAAAGGGACATATGTCCACTTGGTCACCATTTAAACAATTTTCCTGTACAACACATTATTGTGTCTACCTTTCTGGTATTCCTTCCCTTCTTCCT
>JAFWSS010000051.1 GCA_017524385.1 Prevotella sp. | reverse complement strand
TTGAAGATTGAAAATTGAAGATTGAAGATTGAAAATTGAATTTTTGGAGCAGCGAGAGCAGAGTCAAGCTTGCTTGAACTCTGCCGAGTCGCGACAAAAATCAGCGAAGCTAAAATTGAAGATTGAAGACCTGTGTAGCTAAAATTGAAAACCATAATAAAAAAATAAAATGATGAAAACCCTTCTTACTCTCGCCATGATGCTCATGCCCCTTATGGCCAATGCACAGAAAGACAAGTCGGAAAAAGGAATGGGTGCTTATCTGTTCACTTTCTTCAACGACCCCACGCACAGTCTGTTCATGGCTGTGAGTTACGATGGATACACCTTCACCGCCGTCAACGACGGGAAACCTGTCATCGGTGGTGACAGCATCGCCGAGCAGCACGGTATCCGCGACCCACACATCTATCGCTCCCCACACAACGGGATGTTCTATATGGCACTGACCGACCTCCATGTCTTCGGCAAGCAACGGGGATTGCGCTCCACCCAATGGGAGCGTGACGAGAAATATGGCTGGGGCAACAACCGCGGCTTGGTGCTGATGCGGTCTCGAGACCTCATCCATTGGACACACACGGAGGTGCGCATCGACAAACTGTTCCCTGAGGAATATGGCGAACTGGGGTGCGCATGGGCGCCTGAGACCATCTACGACCCGGCAGCTGGCAAACTGATGGTCTATTTCACCATTCGCAAAGACCCCGGAGGACGCACCAAACTATATTATTGCTACGCCAATGATGAGTTCACGACACTTGAAACCAAACCGCAACTGTTGTTTGAATACCCTGACGAAAAAATACAGGTGCTCGATGCCGACATCTGTCCCATGCCCGATGGAAGGTTTTTCATGACATACGTGGCACAGGAGAACCCAGGGGGCATCAAATACATGATTTCCGACCGCATCAACCAATACAACGACTACCACCATGAGCAAATAGATGCTGAGCCAAGGGGGTGCGAGGCGCCCAACACATGGAAACGCATCGGCGAGAACAAATGGGTGGTGATGTATGACATCTATAGCGCCAACCCACATAATTTCGGGTTTGTGGAGACTTCTGACTTCAAGACATTCACCCCGCTGGGCAGGTTCAACGAAGGGGTGATGAAGGCCACCAACTTCGTCTCGCCAAAACATGGCAGCGTCATACAAATCAAGAAGTCTGAGGCGAAAAGGTTGGAGAAATATTGGCGCAAGAAAAACAATAAGTGACATTCCCCATATGAAGAACCGATAAGTCCATGAAGATATACACCAGTTATTTCGACAATTGGAAGGCATTGGTTGCCCACAAGGTAATCATCGTTTCCGTAACCATCAGAAGGCCGTGGGGCTTCACCGACATGCCTGTGCTCTCCTCCCTGGCTCCTAACATGGTCTGCAAGAATGCGCCTCCTAACAAGTTCTTGGAAACCTACAGGAAAGAGGTGCTGGGAAAGAGCAACCCCTATATGGTGTATGAAACACTGAAAACCATATCCGTGACCAATAACAATGCTGACATCGCTTTGTGCGACTTTAGCAAACCTAGCAATTACAACTACCGACGGCAAATCGCCTTGTGGATGCAACAATATCTCGACATCCGCATCGAGGAGTTTCCTATACAACCCAACCCCACTGACTTCAAAATCAATGAAAAGAAGACAGGAACGGGAGAGATAGGATGATGAAGATTTGAGATTGGAGATTGGAGATTGGAGAATTGAGATTGGAGATTGGAGAATTGAGATTGGAGATTGGAGAATTTAGTCCACTTAAAAAAAGTCCGGTTTGAGCAAATAGCGGTATTAGTTATCCCCTCAAGGGGATGGGCAGGGGTGGGGTCAGTAACTTGTTGTTTTTCAAGACTTATTCACCCCACCCCAACCCCTCCCCTGCGAGGGGAGGGGAGATGCGCACCGCCCTTTTGCTCACTTTCCACTTTTTAAAGTAGACTTAAAATTGAGATTGAAGATTTGAGATTGCACTCTGCCAAATCGCGACAAAAATCAGCGAAGCTAAAATAGAAGGATAATATTTCAGGTCATATCTGATAGTTTTTTGCTCGCTTTCCACTTGTTATTATTATGATTTGTAGAATCTGTCGGACTAGTCAAACTAGTCAACTTTAAGAAAAAAAATCCGCAATGCTTTTGCGGAACAATATATAATATGTATATTTGTCGAAAAAACTAAAAACCACCGCATATGCCAGCCAACAAAAATGCATTGATACGTTACAAAACTATCGACAACTGCCTGCGCAACCGCTACCGCCGTTGGACGATAGAGGACCTTGTGGAAGCATGCAGCGAAGCCCTCTACGACATGGAAGGCATCACCAAGGGTGTGAGCCTGCGCACCGTCCAGGGCGACCTTCAAATCATGCGTTCCGACAAGTTGGGCTACTACGCCCCTATCGAGGTTTATGACAACAAGTACTACCGTTACAGCGACCCAGAGTACAGCATCACCGAGATGCCGTTGACGCAGAACGACTACGACCTGATGAAAGAAGCCACCGACATCCTCGGTCAATTGCAGGATTTCGACCAGTTTGCAGAAATCGCCGACGTCGTAGGGAGGTTGCAGGACAAATTGGCCATCACACGGAAGAGTCGCCGCCCCATCATCCACTTCGACAGCGTGTGCGACCTGAAAGGACTGAATTTGCTCAACCCCCTCTACAACCACATCGTATGCCAACAGACACTGCGTATCCACTACCAGCCCTTCAAGGCCGATGAACCGACTCCCAAGGTCATCTATCCCTATATGCTCAAGGAGTTCCGCAACCGATGGTTCTTGCTGGCTTCTTCAGCAGACGACATGACGCTGCTGAACTTCGCACTCGACCGCATCACCGGTATCGAAGTGATGGAAAAAATGCCATGGAGGGACAACCCGGCCTTCGACCCCGAAAATTACTTCAACGATATCATAGGCGTGTCGAAACCGGTGGGAGCAAAGCCAAAAGCCATCAAGTTTTGGGCTTCTCCCAAAGAGAGCAAATACATCATCACCAAACCCCTCCACTCTTCACAAGAACTCCTGGAAGAGAATGAAGACGGCAGTTGCATCTTCCAGATTAAACTCATCATCAACATGGAGCTGTACTCGGTCTTCCTCAGTCACGGCACGGGTTTGAAGATTCTCTCGCCCGAGAACTCGGTGAAATTCATGAAGTCGATCATCTACAAATGGCAGGACTTGTATAATGATGTAACACTATAAAAAAGGAAATTATGTTAGGTGCTGTAATAGGAGATATCATAGGTAGCCCATATGAGTGGAGGAACGTTAAGTCGAAAGACTTCCCGCTCTCATCATCACGAACCCGCTTCACCGACGATACGGTGATGACATTGGCGGTATGCAGATGGTTGTTGGAAGATCCGGAACACACCTTGGACCACTTGGTGTATTGCATGCAGAAAGTGGGTCGAAGACACATCAGGGTTGGATACGGTGGCAATTTCATCCGCTGGCTCATGGCCGACCATCCGAAACCATATAATAGTTGGGGAAACGGGTCGGCTATGAGGGTCAGTCCCGTAGGCTTGTATGCCGACACCGTGGAAGAAACACGACGCCTGGCGCGTCTCACAGCAGAGGTGAGCCACAACAGTCCCGAAGGCATCAAAGGTGCCATGGCTGTGGCGGAATGCGTGTTCTTGAACAGAGACCGGCTCGGTGGAACGTGCAGCCTGTCGGAAATCAAGGATGTCATCAGGGAAAGGGTGACACGAGAGTATGGCTACGACCTTTCACGCACGCTGGATGAGATACGTCCCAACTATGCCTTCGACGTCAGTTGCCAAGGCAGCGTGCCCGAGGCCATCATCGCTTTCCTCGAAAGCGAGTCGCTGGAGGACTGTGCCAGGAATGCCATCTCCATCGGAGGCGACTCCGACACCATAGCGGCCATCGCCTGCTCCATCTACGCCGCCAACAAGGAATGCTGGGACGAACCGCTGATGAACCGTTTCAAGCACTACCTCTCAATCGACCTCGTCACCATCATGGAGGAGTTTGAAAAAATGGTGTTTCCCACCAGGCCCACCTTGCATAGTTTCAAGGTGGAAGAACGCATCTATGCCGGTGAATACCCGCGAGACAGGGAAGATGACAAGAGTGCAATAAAGATGAAACAGTTCGCTCGCTTCGGCATCACCCACTTCATCGACTTGACGGAAGAAGGCGAGTTGTCTCCATACACAAGATGGATGACCGACAACATGTCACACCTCAGGTTTCCCATCAGGGATGTGTCCATACCGCAATCCACGGAAAAGGTCAAGGAACTGGTGACGACCATCAACAGAATTCTTGACGCCGACCCCCACAACAAGGTGTACATCCATTGTTGGGGAGGCGTAGGCAGGACTGGCGTCATCGTGGGATGCCTATTGGCCGACAGGCAGGGATACGACTACCAACAGGCCTTGGAAACTCTGAGGCAATTGTTCACAGACTGTCCCAAATCGGCCTACAGATGGATTCCGGAAACGGAGGAACAATGCCACTTCATCGCGAGATACATCAACAAGTTGAAGAAACCATAGCTACCATAGGGTCCATAGCAAATATGGAGTCTATGAAAACCATAGACAACAAAGAATGAACATAGAGTTATACCTAAACATAAGAAAAAAACTGAAAGAGTTGATCAAGGGCACTCCTTTCGAAGGGAAGGTGCTCTTCGTGGGCGGTTGCTGCCGCGACGAAATCATGGGAATGGAAATCAAGGACATCGACATGGCCGTGAACCTACCCTTGGGCGGAATACGCCTTGCGGAATGGCTTCAGAAAAACAAGCACACCTCGCAGAAAATCGTCACCTACCCCACCTACCAGACAGCGATGTTCCACCTGAAGTACTTTCCCGACGTGGAACTGGAGGCTGTGCAGACACGGAAGGAGAAATACACCGATGCACATAGCCGCAACCCTGTCACGGCCTTCGGGAGCATCGAGGACGACTGCTTGCGTCGCGACCTGACCATCAACTCACTTTACTACAACATCTCCACCGACGAGGTGGTGGACATCACCGGACATGGTGTCGACGACATCCGCGACCATGTCATCCGCACCCCCAACGACCCCGACCTCACCTATGACGACGACCCTTTGCGCATCCTCCGTTGCATCCGATTCGCAAGCCGCTATGGATGGGAAATCGAAAAGATGACTTTTGAAGGAATGGTGCGCAACGTGCATCGCTTAAACATCATCACTCGCGAACGCATCAAGGATGAGTTGGACAAGATGTTGACCTGCAAGCACCCCGTCATGGCGATGGAGCTGATGCGCCGAACAGGTGCCATGGCCTATGTCATACCTGAGTTGGTGGAGACTTTCGACATGGGACAGAACGAATACCATTTCGGTACGGTGTGGGAGCACACGATGGCAGTCTTGGAGAAATTGGAGAGCGACAAGTTGGTCCTGAGAATGGCCGCCTTGCTCCATGACATCGGCAAGATTCGCGTACAGACGGAAGAAAATGGCAATGTGCATTTCTACGAGCACGAATTGGCTGGTGCCGACATGGTGAACGATATGCTCCGAAGGCTGAAGTACGGCAACGACTTCATCCGGGAGGTTCAGTTCCTCGTGAAGCATCATATGAGGTGCAAGCAATGGGGTGACAAATGCCAGGATATGAAATCGAAGAAACTCCGCAAACTCCAATATGCCTGTGGCACGGAGGAGCGTTTCCACGACCTCATGCTGCTGATTGACGCTGACAACAAAGCCCATGCCGAGGACAAGTGCATGCCAAATCAGGTGAAAGAAATCCTTCGACGCACGGAGGAGATGAAAGTAAAAGGTGCAGCCATGTTCGGCTACAAACTTCCTTTCGATGGCAAGGATGTCATGGAAATCAAAGGCATCAAACCGGGTCTTCAGGTGAAGGAATGTCTCGACTACCTCCTGAAATTGGCTTTCAACAACCCTCTCATAGACAAGGAGGATATGAGAAAGCATCTGGCGGGTTACAGGTTTCTGAAAGCCTCTGGGAAAAAAGATGAATAAAAATCTCATCTACGAAAAAAGACTGCACATCCGGGGCTATCTTTGCACATTTGATGGCAAAATCATGAAAAAGAAAGGACAAAACAATGGAAAAATTTGAGGTTTATATTTTAGGATGCGGTTCGGCGGTGCCGACAGGCAGACATATGACAACTGCGCAACTGGTCAACGTACACGAAAAGGTGTTCCTCGTGGATTGTGGCGAAGGGACACAGACACAGATTTGGAAATCGGGCTTGAAGGTAACCAATATGAATCACATCTTCATCAGCCACGCCCACGGCGACCACTTCTTCGGTTTGGTGCCGCTCATATCCAGCCTTGGCCTGATGCTTGACCGAACGTCAGACCTTCACTTATGGCTACCAGAAAATCTGAAGGAACCGCTGGAGAAGGACTTTAAGCAGTATTGCTATCTGCCATTCAAACTCATCATACATCCGCTTGACACCACCAAGCAGGCGGTGATCTACGAGGACAAGGAGATGACGGTGGAGACCATACCACTCAATCACCGCATTCCATGTTGCGGATTCCTCTTCAGTGAGAAACCCAAGGCACCCGTGTTGCTACCGGAAAAATGCAAGGAGTATGGCATTCCTCCAAAGGAGTTCGGCAAAATCAAGGCTGGTGCCGACTGGACGATGGAGGACGGCACGGTGGTGTCCAACAGTGTGTTCACCACTCCAAGTGACTTTGTGCCAAGAAAATACGCCTACTGTAGCGACACCGCCTATTACCCGGAAATCATACCGCAAATCGAGGGAGCCAACCTCCTCTACCATGAGGCAACCTTCCTCACAGAGGATGCTCAGCAGGCCACCAACGCCGCACACTCCACGGCGGCACAGGCTGCAACCATCGCCAAAGACGCACATGTGGGAAAGCTGGCCATTGGGCACTATTCCATCCGATACGAAACAGATACGGAACTATTGGCTGAAGCACAATCCATCTTCCCAGAAACACTTGCCTGCCAGGAGGGGATGAGCATCAACGTTAAATAATTAATAATTTATAATTTATAATTATGTCCTATGGAGGCGTCAGGTATTCCAAGACATCTAGGACATCTAGAACATCTAGAACATCTAGAACATCTAGGACATCTAGAACATCTAGAACATCTAGGACATCTAGAACATCTAGAACATCTAGGACATCTAGAATCACAAAAGCAATAATATCATGAATAAGGAAACATTTGAGAAATGGTTTAATGACCATGCAAAGGAGTTGGACGAAATCAGGGAAACGGCACATGAGTTGCATGCCAGTGTGAACCAGACCTATGATGGCGACAAGCCTTACGGCGTACACCTGGACATGGTGGCTGCCTCTGTTTTTGAATATGGATACCTGGTATGCGAAGACGAATCAGATATGTTGCCCCTCTTTTTCGGTGCGTATTTCCATGACAGCATAGAGGATGCAAGACTGACATACAATGATGTGAAAAAAATCGCCAGCCGATGGATGGATGAGGAAAAGGTGCTGATGGCGGCGGAAATCGTCTATGCCTTGACGAATGACAAAGGAAGGACCCGGGCGGAACGGGCAGGAGAGCGATATTATCAAGGCATCAGGGAGACACCCTACGCCCCGTTTGTGAAACTTGCAGACCGACGCGCCAACTTCACCTATTCCAGTCGAGGGGAAGGGGCGGCCAACGAGCATATGAGGAAAGTGTACCAGCAGGAACTACCCCATTTCTTGGAAGCAATCGATTCTCACTCCAGCGACATTCGCTTCTCTTTGCCAATAGTGATGGTCAAACAATTGAAGATAGAAGATTGAAATTTTTCTTGTGTTTCCTTTCTGAAATGAAAAATTTTGCCTATTTTTGTGGCATTATTGCAAATACTAACCTTATCATATTATGGCACGAAAGAAAAAGATTTCCGAGTTATGGAATTGGCTGAAACAGCCTGTCGAAGACAAGACAACCGTCCGCAACATGAACGACCTCTCCCCTACTTTGGATTTGGAGAAAAGATTGGGAGAACAAATATACACCGCCCTTCAAGGTTCCGTGGTGGAAGAAGTGTTGCGCAAGACAAAGACGTCGAGCAACGATGCCTACTGGCGCAGCAGCATGGAAGGCCACAGTCTCAAGGTGCAGAAAGACCTTCTCCCCGATTTCTACGACTTATGCCAGTCGGTGAAGAAGAAGTTGAATTTTAAAGAGAAAGTGGATTTCTACATCACTGGAGACTCCTCTGTCAACGCCTTCTCTCTGGCGGCGGAAGACGAGGGTGAGCCGCATATCGTCAACGTCAATTCCGCCTTGTTTGACTTGATGACGCAGGACGAGTTACGTTTCGTGATAGGCCACGAACTGGGCCATTTGATCAACAAGGACTCCGCCTTGGCACGTCTCATACTCTTTGTCTTTCCTCCCAACACTGCCGTACCGGTTTCTCTACAATATAAGATTCGCTTGCATGAGCAACTCGCTGAGTTGGTGGCCGACCGTTATGGCTTCATTGCTACGGAAAGTCTCGACGTGTGTGTGACGGCATTCTTCAAGTTGGCATCCGGTCTTGATCTTGCCAAGATGAATGTGAGCATCGATGCTCTCATTACAGACAATAATAGAAGATTGGACTATTTCTTGAAAGACAAGGGTACAAGCCGTTCGTCTCATCCGGTCAACCCCATCCGTGTACAGGCGTTGAACCTGTTTGCCACGGCCAAGACTGAAGATGAACTGCAAAAGGGAATGACCGAACTCATCTCTATCTTGCTCAAGGTTGGCGATAGCGAACTCGATGAGCACACGGCACGTTTCGTCGCATCTGCCGGGTTGATTGTGGCACAGACAGATGGCAACATCGGCGAAGACGAGTTAAACCAAATCATTGAATCTTTGGCGGAATTCAAGATCTTCCCACGGCAGTTCCTGGACGAAATAGCAGAAGGCGATGTTGTCAAGACTTTCAACGAGTCTGTGCAGGCCATAATGAATATCAATCCTGGCATGCGAGAGGGGATGTTGGAATATATGATTCAAATCGTGTTGTCCGACAAACTCATCTCAAAGGAAGAGGTCAGCTTGCTCTATCAATTCGGCAACAATCTTGGTCTCAGCGATATGGAAGTGGCTACCGCCATTGCCGTTGCCATTCAGAAAAATTACATTCCAAGCCTGGAATCCATCTGCTGAGTTTAAGTGGAGTTAAAGAGGAGTTAAAGGGGAGTTAAAGAGGAGTTTAAGGGGAGTTAAAGAGGAGTTAAAGGGAAGTTAAAGGGACATATGTTCACTTTTTCTGCCAATTAACCGACTACGCCCCCAATAGCGGTATTGCCAAACGCCTAAAATGGCGATACTGATATAGTGGCGGTTTGGTGTTCATCCGAAAATCGAGAAAAAGGTCTATGGAGCTAAATCATCTCCACAGACCTCTTTCCTTTTTTCAATCTTCAATCCTAAATCATTTTATTTCACCGTCAGGTCAAGTTCCTGGAGGTCTTTCTCCAATGACGAGTTGCCATAGAGAATCTTGTAGCGTCCAGGACGTGTGGACAGTTCGTCGATAGTCGGGTCGTAGTATTCGAAGGCCTCTCCGTCAAGGGTGATGACCGCCTTGCCCGTCTCGCCTGGAGCGAGGTGGAGGCGTTGGAATCCTCTCAACGACTTGATGGGAGCCTCAGGATAGTCAAGTGCCTTGACATACACCTGAACGACCTCGTCGCCTTCGCGCTGTCCTGTATTGGTGACAGGCACGGTGACGGTCACCTTGCCGTTTTTCTTCATCGACTTCTTGGATATCTTACCTTTCCCGAAAGCGAAATTGGTATAGGAAAGTCCAAATCCGAATGCATATTGCGGTTTGCCCTTGAAATAACGATAGGTGCGGTTGTCCATGCTGTAGTCGAGGAAGTCGGGCAGGTCATTGTTGGAGGCATAGAATGTGACGGGGAGCTTGCCGCCGGGGTTGTAGTCGCCCAGCAACACGTCGGCGAGAGCCTTCGAGCCACCCTGTCCGGTATACCATGCCTGCAGCAGTGCGTCATATTGCCCCTCAAGGCTTCCATAGGCGATGGCCGACCCGGAGCAGTTGACCACGATGACAGGCTTCCCTGTGGAGTGCATGGCCTTGATGAGCAATTGCTGAACCACAGGCAGTTCGATGGTGGCCTTGTCACCTCCCTCACCTTCCATTCGTGCGGAGATGCCGCCGATGACGATGATGGCGTCGGCTTGTTTCACCTTGTTGGCCAAGTCGGTGAAATCAACGAGGTTGCGCTCGCAGATGTCGCCACGCAGCATGGCAAACTGTCCATCACCTTTTTTATATTCAATGACCACGTTGTAGGTCTCACCCTTGGTGACAGGGAACGACTTGTATTCCACCTGCCTGCGGAAGCCTCCCCTGCCACGAGTGGGCTGAGCTTCCTCCACGACCTCTCCGTTCACTTTGAGCAGGTAGCCGTTGTCGGTGGCCAAGGTGTATTTCATCTCACCGGTGAAGTTGGACTTGTATTGCCCGGAGATGCGCACGGAAAGGTTCTCCTTGTCCACGCCCTCGGCGAAGCCCCATGCTCCGAAGGTGGAGAAGTTGAGGTCGTTGTAATAGGCGGTCTTGGCGGGTTCGCCTTCAAGGTTCTTGTTGTTGTAGAACTCCACCATCACGCCCTTGCCATCGTTGAAATCCTGCAGATGGTGCACGGTGGTGAATTCATCGTTGAGTTCGCATGCCTTGTCGTAGATGATGTTGGTGTTGGGCAGGGCGGCCTTGATGCCTTCGAGCAAGGAGTGAGTGTGCTCCTTGGTAGGTGTGCCGCCATAGTTGCCGTTCAACAGTTCGGTGTCGTCAGCATTGGGGCCCACGACGGCGAGTGTGCGGATGTTTTTCGACAGCGGAAGGACATTGTTGTTGTTGGCCAGCAGCACCATCGACTCCTTGGCAGCCTTCACGGCCAGTTCGTTGTTTTTCTCAGAACTGATGACTTCCGGTCCGAGGTCGGCCCATGGGAGCATCTCCGCGGGGTCGAACATACCCAGTTCGAATCTTCCCAAGAGGGTCTTTCTCAGGTGGTCGTCGAGAGTGGCTTCTGTAATGAGACCTTTTTTCAACGCTTCGGTAAGCACCATGAACACTTTGCCACATTCGAGGTCGGTGCCGTTGGTCACGGCATCGACGGAAGCGGAAAGGGCGTCGGGGTGGGTCTCATGCTGTCCCCTGTTGTAGAAGTTGTTGATGGCGTCGCAGTCGGTAAGGACGATGGCTTCATAGCCCCATTTTCTTCTGAGGATGTCGACGAGCAACCTGTCGCTGGTGCAGCAAGGTTTTCCCTCATAACGGTTGTATGCACACATCACCTCCCTGACGTTTCCTTTCTTCACCAATGCCTTGAAGGCGGGCAGGTAGGTCTCCCACAGGTCACGCATGGATACCGAGGCGTTGTAGGAATGCCTCAATGGTTCTGGTCCGCTATGGACAGCATAGTGCTTGGCGCAGGCATGGGTCTTGAAGTATTTGCTGTCGTTTCCCTGCATGCCCAAGACGGTCTGCACGCCCAGCACGGCATTTAGATAGGGGTCTTCGCCGCAGGTCTCCTGTCCCCTGCCCCATCTTGGGTCACGGAAGATGTTGACATTGGGGCACCAGAAGGTGAGTTCGGGGTTTCCTGGATAGTAGGTGACGCCCATGGGCACGTTGAACACATTGTGGTCGGAGCGGTTCCAGTTGGCCCTTGCCTCGTCGGAAACGGTGGAGAAGACGTCGTAGACCAGTTGTGCATCAAAGGCGGCGGCCATGCCGATGGGTTGCGGGTAGACGGTGTATCCTCCTTGCCTCACACCGTGGCAAGCCTCACTCCACCAGTTGTAGGAGGGGATGCCGAGCCTGTCGACAGATACCGACTTGTTCATCATCAGTCCCACTTTCTCTTCCGGTGTGAGCAGCGAGATGAGGTTCTCCACGCGCTCTTGATATGAGAGCGTGGGGTCTTGGAAGGGGTATTTGCCTTGTGGCACATCTTTGCTCACGTCAGCCTCGAGGGACAAGGCGCCGAGTGTCTTTCCGTTGGTATCCAACAGTTCCACGTGGCGGTAGGTCTTCCCCAAGGAATTGGAGGGGTTGAAGACGACAAGCACTTCCGTTGTTGCCCCTGGTGCGATGGCCTCATGGGAATATTGCGCCACCACGCAGTCGCAGCCTGTGATGTCGCGAGAGATACTCACTTCCTTGTCGCTTTTGTTGGTAAGTGTGAAGGTGTGGCACACGGCTCCCTTTGCGGCATTGACGAGCCCGAAGTCCCAGGAATAGGTGTCGAACTCAACGGTCCGCTGTTGGCGGGCTTCCGTCGTCGCCGGCTTCTTGACAGCGGTTTCCCCTTTTGCTTGTGCAAGTCCCATGGTGATGAATGGGAGGAGAAGAAGAAATGTTTTTTTGTTCATAAATAATGATAATTGATGTTAGTTATTTGTTTTTTGGCATTTGCTCCATTTTCATTCCTTTTCCAGAGTGGTGGCATTGGCATTTGTTCCGTAAAGGATATTGTTTATCAGAATCGAGACGTCGGTGATGTTCACCTCCCTGTCTTCATTCATATCCGCCTGGTAGGTGTTGATGTCGCCTGTTCCGGAGATGAGATATCCCACCAACAAAGCCACGTCGGTGACATCAGCCACACCATCGCCATTGACATCGCCTATTATGGGTTTCGGAGTGTATTTCAACAATCTGTCCATCAGGTCAAGACGGCCATCGAGCCACTCTCTTACACGCTCTGGGGTGTCGGTGTAACCTTCTTGTGAGCAAGGGGGAACGCCTGTGATGGTCTTGGTAGCTTTCCATTTCCTATAGTGCCAACCAATGATGTCACCTTTTTGGTAGGTGGTTTCTTCTTTGTAGCCAGGGAAGAGCTGTTGCCTTGCGCCGACATCAGAATTCTTTTTTTGAAATAGTTGCCTTGACCATCATAGAACTCAAACCAAGCTTTTCTGGTGACTTTCTTGGAGGTGGGTATCTTATTGCCAGAGATGTTGATGTAGCCCATCACCGGCTCGTCGATGTTGATTTTCGTACTATCGCTCCAGTCCCTTGTCACACCTTCCACGTAGCCCTTTCTGTCTATCATCTGCTCAAAAGCAGTCTGACCTAAAAGATTCAACGGGATAATAGCCAAAGCTATTAAAAAGTGTTTTTTAATCATACCCAACACGTCATTTTAGAATTAAGAAATTTCACTTTATTTTGCAAAGTTAAATGTTTATTTGACATTTTTTCCTTATAGTTCGTTAAACTTTATTAAACAGCAAACAGATTGAATGGTAAAGAAACAGGCCCCCAATCTGTTTTATCAACTTTTTGTACTATTCACAGACCAGTAGTCAAATCTTACAAATCTAATCCAAATGGGAAGCAGATAGTTTTCATCCCGAATTAGAGAATTGGAGAATTATCTTGATAAGCTGTCACTTTGGTGACAAGAATTTGATAATTCGATAATTCGGGACGAGTTTTTAGGAAGATTCAAGCCTTTTTTTTTGGTCAATTCGATATTTTTACATAAGTTTGCAATTTGTAATACGATCTAACCTAAATTTATAAATTCTACTCTCGTAAACACATAAAAACAATGATGAAAAAACACTTACTATTGATATGCCTTAGCTTGCTGACAACAACAATGAGCATCAAGGCACAAACCGACTACAGCGACTATTTCACCGTCGTCATCGTCAGCGACCCGCATGTGGCACAGGACTACGGCACATCAGTGACCAATATGCAGGGATTCGTGCAAAACATCATTGGGATGGGCAAAAGCAACGGCCTGCAGTTCCAGTTCGCCACCCTTCCAGGCTACACCCCTACCGCCGACCTCGTGCTTTGCCTTGGCGACATGGACAAGGACAGCGAGAAGAAAGGGGATGATTTCAAAAGTGCCTTCGCCGCCCTCAACACCGCACAAATTCCCTTTGTCACGATGGTGGGCAACCACGATATCGTGCCAGACTACTGGGATGGCGACAACCCCGACAAGGGTCTGTCTTCGGGCATCAACGACGGCGGCTCCTACTGCAACGATGTGGCGCTGAGCATCGTCACCAACCAGTTGAACACCGCGAAGAGCTATGGTGTGGAGAATGTGGAGCGCTTCACCGACGGCACCAGCCACACGCAGATGCAGCCTTTCACCTTCACCTTCAAAGGCGTGAGGTTCTATGTGGGGCAGACCTATTGGTTCCAAAAACCATACTCCAAACCATCCTTGCTTTCTGCTGCCACCTATTACGCTCCCGACGACGTCATCACCGCATTGGAGAATTTTGTCAACAACCACCGTGACGAACCGAGCGTGTGGATGCAGCATTACCCCCTCATTGCCGGCAGCGACAACGACCGATGGTGGCTCGACCAGAACAACACAGGGATGAGCATCGCTCCGTCCAACGCCACCAACTACGCCACAGCGAAAGCAAAACGCGACAAACTCACGGAAATCATCAAGATGACCACCAATCCCGTGCATTTCTCAGGACACACACATTGGTATGCGGAAAACACCTACAACGGTGTGAAAGACTTTACGGTGACCTCCACCTTCAACGACAACTGTGGAGCATATATTGTCTTGCTGAACAAGAACACCGGCGTGGTGGAAGTGAAGAACGTGAACCTTAGGACACACAACACACTCAGCCATTGCGATGACGGAGGCGTGGTCACTGCCTCGCTCAGCAATATCGACGATGCCATCGGGCACACCGTGGAAGAGGGCGAGGATGTCAGCACGTTGCTCGGCGAGAACCTCGACTTCGAGACTGCACAGGGCAGTGGCGACGCCACCTTCACCAACATCCACACCCAACCAGGATGGATGAATGTCTTCAGCGCCGACGCCAACGACAACAACAAAGGCTATATCTTCAACACCCAACTCACTGGACAGGGCAGCGGTGCCCCCACCGCCACCAGCCTGAGACTACGCGCCAAATGGCAGGAAAACACCATCCGCCAGCAAGTATGCAAGGAGGTGCCATTGCCTCCCGGAAGTTACACCCTGAGTTATTACATCAAATGCCCCAACCAGAACTGGGCGGAAGACCTCAACTATTACGAAATCAACAGTCAGCGAAAAATGTTGGGCAAAACCACCAGTTGGTCGAAACAGGAAGTCACCATCGACGCCGGTGCCCCCTCCGTGCTCAAACTCTCCTTCGGGTTCATAGGAGGAAATGGGGGCAACGACTGCGAGGTGTTTGTCGACGACATCCAACTGACCTACAACGGTGCTTCAGGAACCATGGCAGATGAAGCCGACTACCTCACGTTCCTCACCGAGGAAAATGGTTTCGTCGAGGTGACCAACACCAACGGCCTGGTCAACAATCCCGGCTATTACTATCTCCTGGCACCCGAGGAGGACCACAGCCTTGTGGTCGGTATCGGGCGTTATCAAGAGAAACCGTCATGGGCCAATGAAGAGACGAAAGCCATGCGATACGTAACGGCAAACGAGCAACAGATGACACTTCCCGCCAACTTTTTCACCGTGGAGAAAGCCGGCAATTACATTGGCTTCCGCAACCTGGTCTATTGCGCCGACCTCATGCAAACCCACAACAACGCCGGTTTCATGTATGTCAACACCTACACCGACAGGAACCTTGACGAGTGGAGTTACCTCACACCCACCTATCAAGACGGCTACTGGCTGTTTGAGAGCGGCAAATACCCCTTGTCAGGCGGCAACAACTACTCTGGCTATCTCGGACCATGGAGCAACCGTGTAGAGGCAGGAGAGGCCCTGGCACTCAACCGCAAGAACACGGCGGGCGACGAGGCGGGGCACTACCGCATCTTCCGCATCACTAAGGCCGACTTCGAGACCTTGAAACGCCGACAACTGCTGAAAGCCAGCAGCACCAATCCCGTCGACGCCACCTGGCTGGTCACCAACCCCAACTTCGAGACAAGCGACGAGGCGGGATGGACACTGGTCGGCAAGGAGGACGGGAACAACGAATTCAAAGTCAGGGACTATGGGATGTCGGGGAAAGATGGCTATTACCTGTTCAATGCCTACCAGTGGTGGGGCAAATCCCTTGGCGTGACGCAAACCGTGGAGAACGTTCCCAGCGGCGTATATGAACTCTCCGCCGTCGTGGCGACATGGGAGGGTCGCGAAGTGATCACCACCGTCAACGGCACCACGGTGACGAAGACCGGTCTGGGCGACGGCACAGGCATCAACGTCACCATCCCCGTCGTCGTCGGCAGCGAAGGGCGGTTGGCCATCACCGTCGGCAGCATAGGCCAATGGTGGGTGGCTGGCCACGAAGAAGAGAAACAGACATTCTTCAAGGTGGACAATGTGCGCCTCGTATGCAAGGGCCTTTATCTCGACGGGATGGCAGAACCACTTCCCAACGACAACACCACGCTGCTCATTCCCGGCCAATGGTACTACTACGATGCATCCTACGCCACCGAATACCTGCTGAGGGGGAACATCACCGACATGGTATGCACCACCGACGGCACCGACATGATTGCCAACGCCACCACACAGCAAGTGGAACATCGCATGACACTCGGCCCAGGAAGGGTGTATTTCAAAACCACACAAAGCAATGCCACACTTTCCATCGAGACGGAAAAGGAGTTGGAAAGCGCTTCATTCACCGCTGTCGCGCTCAATGTCGACGGTCTGCCTCAGAAAGTGGCCTTCGTGACCTTGAACGAAGACGGGCCTGGCACCGATGGCACAAGACTCATCAGCCAGTACCTGAATGGCAAGGGGTATGACTTCATCGGCGTGAGCGAGGATTTCAACTACCATGGTTCGTTGATGAGTGCTATTGACGAAGATTACAACAGCGGAACATTACGTGCCACACTCAGCCTCACCGACCTCAGCATCCCCTTCGACACCGACGGCCTCAACTTGATATGGAAGGAGAGCACTGTGACAGCGAGCAATGAGAGTTGGACGCGCTGGACCGACAGGACCGACACCGACGGCAACCAATATGTGAAGAAAGGTTTCAGGCATTATGACATGACTCTTGCCAACGGCATGGAGTTCGATGTCTATGTGCTCCACATGGATGCAGGAGAAGCCATCACTTCACGTGAGAGTCAATGGCGACAGTTGGCTGACGCCATCAACGCCTCTGATGCCAGCCGTCCCAAAATCGTAATCGGCGACACCAACAGCCGTTGGACACGCGAGGACATCAACGGCAATTTCTTCGCCCGGCTCACCAATTTCGACGTGTCCGACGCATGGGTGGAATTGTGCAGGGGCAACATATACCCCACCACTGCCATGGGCGACATCACCGACCAGTCAGACCCGAACAATTTCAGCAATTACGAGGTGGTGGACAAAATCATCTATCTCAACCCCAAGACCGAGAACACGCTGATTTTGAAACCCAAGAGTTTCCGGATAGAGCAGGACTACACCTACGGCTATGTCCAAGGCACGGGCGACACCAAGCCGTTGGGCGACCATCGTCCCGTCGTCGTGGAATTCGACTGTTTCAAGTCTGGCAATGCCAAGCGCCTGATTCCTGATGTCAACCGCGATGGCGCCATCACCGTCACCGACGTCACCGCTGCTGTGGACATCCTACTGAACAAGGACAACATTCAACCTTTCCGTTATGACCACGTGGCAGCCGATGCCAACATGGATGGCACGGTCAGCATCACCGACGTCACCAACATCGTCAACATCGTGTTGAATAGTCTAGGACATTAAATCGCTCAAAACGATAAAACGGTGAAACTGCAGGGGCGGGCCATGTGCCCGCCCCGCTTTTGTTTCAACATATAATGGCCATATAATTATTTTTTGGGGGGAAGGACGAGTGGGCATATGTCCCTTTAACTCCTTAAAAACTCTCCAACATAGTGAACATATGTCCCTTTAACTCCCTTTTAACTCCCTTTAACTCCCTTTTAACTCCCTTTTAACTCCTAAAAACTCTCCAACATAGTGAACATATGTCCCTTTAACTCCCTTTTAACTCCCTTTTAACTCCCCTTTAACTCCCCTTTAACTCCCCTTTAACTCCCCTTTAACTCCCCTTTAACTCCTAAAAAAACTAGAAAGAGACGTTTCAACCACGTCAAAAAACCTTTTAAAATTGGTTCATGAACATAAAAGGAAACAAAATAAAAAGTACATGAAACATTTTTTGACAATGGAGTGATAACAAATACCTAATTTTGCAATTGTAAAAACATCATGCCTTCATCAAGCATGTCTATAACTTTTTTAGCAATGAAAAATCATACAAGGTTTGTTTTAATATTAGGTTTTTTAGTAGTTGGTTATTCTTTCGTCAGGGCAGAGAAGCGTCTCAACAGCCCTGACGGAAAGATGACTGTCATCATGAGCGACGACGAGGGCAAACCCACCTACGAAGTACTCAGAAACGGCAAGACACTCATCGAACGTTCTCCATTGGGAGTCAAATGGCGTACTACGATGGACCTTTCCAAAGACAACAATCTGGAAGACTTGACACAAGGGCTCAAGATGACCTCTTGCGACGAGAGTCTGCAAAAAGACGAATATTGGTTGAGGACCTGGAAAAAGGCCCATATCATCACCGAGGCGACGGAAGCCGTGTGTCATTTTGAGAAAGACGGGCGCCAGGTGCTGGACATCATCTTCCACATCACCAACAACGACGTGGCCTACCGCTACAAGATTCTTCCCAAGCGTGGGACGCTGGCTGGTGCAGTGGAGTGTGAGGCCAGTGGCTTCGTCTTCCCTGAAGGCACCACCACTTTCCTATGTCCTCAAATGAGACCGATGACCGGTTTCGCCCGCACCGCACCCAGTTATGAAACCTCATACACCCTTGACGCCCCTATGGGACAGAACGGTTGGGGCGGTGGCTACACCTTCCCCTGCCTTTTCAAGACCCCGGCCGGATGGGTCCTCGTCAGCGAGACCGGCACCGACGGCAACTATGTGGGATGCCGCTTGCTGAACCAAGGTGGTGCACACTACGCCATCGGTTTCCCACAAGAGGGTGAGATGAACGGCCTTGGGTCGCCCTACCCTTCCATCTCCCTGCCGGCAGAGACACCGTGGCGCACCATCACACTCGGAGAGACGTTGGCACCCATCGTGGAGACCACCATCGCCAACGACCTCGTGCGCCCGAAATATGTGGCATCCAAGGAATACACATATGGCAAAGGCTCGTGGTCGTGGATCATCGGCATGGACGGCAGTTGCAACTTCGACGAGCAAAAACGCTATATCGATTTCACCGCCGCCATGGGCTATCGCTCCCTTTTGGTGGATGCATTATGGGATGTCCAAATCGGCTACGAAAAGATGGAGGAACTGGCTCGTTATGGACGCGAGAAAGGTGTTGGGCTCTTCCTCTGGTACAACTCCAACGGCTCTTGGAACGACGCCCCACAGAGTCCTCGCAACAAGATGGACCGCTCTGCTGCCCGTCGCAAGGAGATGGCGTGGATGCAGCGCAACGGCATCCTCGGCATCAAGGTGGACTTCTTCGGTGGCGACAAGCAGCCGGTGATGCAACTCTATGAGGACATCCTCACCGACGCCAATGACTTCGGTCTGCAAGTCATCTTCCATGGCTGCACCCTGCCACGAGGTTGGGAAAGGATGTATCCCAATTATGTGGCATCAGAGGCCGTGCTTGCCTCGGAGAACCTGCACTTCGGCCAAGGCGCATGCGACCATGAAGCTGAGAACGCCTGCATACACCCCTTCATCCGAAATACCGTGGGCTCGATGGACTTTGGTGGGTCGACACTCAACAAGCGCTACAACGCCGACAACAACAGCGGAACCATAAGAAAGACCAGTGATGTGTTCGCCCTTGCCACCGCCGTTCTCTTCCAGAGCAGCGTCCAGCATTTCGCCCTCGCACCCAATAATCTTGAAGATGCACCGGAATGGGCCATCCAGTTTATGAAAGACGTGCCTACGACATGGGACGAGACCCGTTTCATCGACGGATACCCTGGCAAATATGTCATCATGGCACGCCGTCACGGCGACAAATGGTATGTGGTTGGCGTCACTGCCGACAAGACTCCACTGAAGAAGAAAATCAATTTCTCGGAATTCACCAAGCAAAAGAAACCCGCCGTTCTGGAGGCTGAGGATGCCATCGTATTTGTGAGTGAATAGTCAGAATAATCAGAGTACTCTGGATACTCTGATTACTCAAATCTCTCAGATCTCACCCACTTACAATTTCTAAGCAAGTGCTTGAAAAAGAGCTGAAAAAGAAAGGGAACAGAAAGGAAGACTTGAAGGTGTCGCCAATGTATCTGCTGATGCAAAAGGTGACACGCTATATGGACCAATACCATTTGGATGGCATTGCAGGATTGGTGCCTGGAGGCTTGGGCGACATTGCGAGTGCCATCGTGGCATTGGTCCATATCTATTTCGGAATGTTCAGGTTGCGCTCCATCCCATTGACACTTGCCATCCTGAACAACGTCTTGCGCGACGTGTTGATGGGTATGCTGCCATTCTTCATCGGCGACATCATAGACTTCCTCAACAAGGCGCACAAGAAGAACATGAAGCTCATCGATGGTTATCTCGACGACGATGCCGCCATCATAAAGGAAGTGAACCGCAAGGCATGGCAGTCGGCCGCCATCTTCATCGTGCTCATCCTGGCCATCGTAGGGATGGTGTGGGTGCTCATCTGGCTCACCAAGACCCTCGGCACCGTCATCTTCTCATAAAGACTGGGAAAAAACAGACCATCTAGAAAATCTAGGACATCTAGAAAATCTAGAATATCTAGAGCCTCTAGAAAAACTAGAAATCCTAGAAAAAAACAGAATCACTATAAAAAAAAATAAAGACAATGAAACGACTTTTCATCCTCACCACTCTTTTAGCCCTCTTCACGATGGCGAATGCACAAGACAAGCTCTACGCCAACGAGTTCCCTCTCGGCGATGTGAAACTGTTGGACGGTCCGCTGAAGAAAGCCCGCGACCTCAACATCAAGACGCTGTTGCAGTATGACTGCGACCGTCTGCTCGCTCCCTTCCGCAAGGAGGCCGGACTCACCCCCAAGGCGAAAGCATATCCCAACTGGGATGGGCTCGACGGTCATGTGGGTGGACACTACCTCACCGCCATGGCCATCAATGCCGCCACAGGCTGCGAGGAGTGCCGCCAACGCATGGAATACATGCTGGGAGAATTGCAAGAATGCGCCGATGCCAACATCAAGAACCATCCTGACTGGGGACGCGGCTATGTGGGTGGCATGCCTGGCAGCGACCGCGTATGGCCGGCATTCAAGAAAGGCGATTTCGGACCCTATTTCGGAGCCTGGGCACCTTTCTACAACCTCCACAAGATGTTTGCCGGACTCCGCGACGCATGGGTGTATTGCGGCAACGAGCAAGGCAAAAAGCTGTTCCTCGGTTTCTGCGACTGGGCCATCGACCTCACCGCCGACCTCTCAGACGAACAGATGGAACGCATGCTCGGCAACGAACATGGCGGAATGAACGAGGTGTTGGTTGACGCCTATGCCATCACCAAGGACAAGAAATACCTTACGGTAGCCCGCCGTTTCTCACACCACAGGTTGCTCGACCCTATGTCGCAACGCCAAGACTGTCTTGACAACATGCACGCCAACACCCAGGTGCCGAAGGTGGTGGGCTTCGAGCGCATCTCAGAGTTGAGTGGTGACGAGAACTATCATAACGCCAGCGCTTTCTTCTGGGACATTGTGACGGGCGAGCGCTCACTGGCCTTCGGTGGAGACAGCCGCCGCGAACACTTCCCCAGCAAGGATGCCTGCATGGACTTCATCAACGACATCGACGGTCCGGAGAGTTGCAACACCAACAACATGCTCAAACTCACGGAGGACCTGCACCGCCGCAACCCCGAGGCACGCTTCGCCGACTTCTACGAACTGGCTACGTTCAACCACATCCTTTCCACCCAGCACCCCGAGCATGGCGGCTATGTCTATTTCACGCCTGCACGTCCACGCCACTACCGCAACTATTCCGCGCCCAACGAGGCGATGTGGTGCTGCGTCGGCACCGGTATGGAGAACCATGGCAAATACGGACAGTTCATCTATACAAAGAAGGCCAACAGCCTCTTTGTCAACCTCTTCGTGGCATCTGAACTCAACTGGAAGGAAAAAGGCATCGTCTTGAGACAGGAGACGCAGTTCCCCTACGCAGAGACGAGCCGTATCACCATGGCACAGGGCAAAGGGGAGTTTGAACTGCTTGTGCGCTACCCGGGATGGGTGAAACCCGGTGCTTTCTCCGTGAAGGTCAACGGCCAACCTGTCACCGTCGTGACGGGTCCCTCGTCCTACGTCTCCATCTCCCGCAAGTGGAAGAAAGGCGACGTGGTGGAACTTACCTTCCCCATGTACAACAGCATCAAGTACCTGCCCAACGAACCGCAGTACATCGCACTGATGCACGGTCCCATCATGCTCGGCATGAAGACCGGCACCGAGGACATGGCCCATCTCATCGCCGATGACAGCCGTTTCGGACAGTATGCAAGCGGAAAGAAACTACCCATCAACGAGGCGCCCATCCTCATCAAGAACGACATCGCCTCCATCGCCGACGACCTCCGTCCTATTGCGGGCCGTCCCCTCCATTTCACCTTGGCGACGAGGATGGAGAATGGCATCCACAACGAAATCCAACCGTTCTTCGAAATCCACGACTCACGATATATGATGTATTGGCTGGCCTTGTCGGAAGCCAATTACAAGGGATACCTCGATGGTTTGGCCAAGGCCGAGCAGGAGCGCCAGGCACTTGAAGCCCGTACGGTGGACAAGGTGCAACCAGGCGAGCAACAGCCGGAGACCGACCACAAGATGGAGACCGACCGTTCATACACCGGCAACTCCAACGATGTGTTCTATCGCGATGCCAGCGACGGTCATTATTTCAGTTACCTGCTGCAGACCAACGGCGAGACCGACCTCAGCCTCCGTCTGAAATACTGGGGCGTGGGCGAATGGAAATCGCACGAGTTCGACATCTTCATCGACGACACTCTCGTACAGTCGGTGAACAACACTGGAAAATACCGCATCTCTGAGTTCAAGTACGAGACCTACCCCATCCCTGCCGAACTCCTCAAGGGCAAGACGCAGGTGCGTGTGAAATTCGTGGCCAAACCTCGCAAGCAGATTGGCGAAATCTATGAAGTGAGATTGGTCAAGAATTGACCTACATTATTCATTCGAATTACCAATCAAATAGTGTAAATGGTCTTTAACATATAATTTCTTAAGTTTCGGAAGTTCGGTTATATTGATTTTCAATTATTTACAGTCGATTCTTAAAAAAAATCCATGGATAGCCAAACGATGATTCCATCAAAACGCCTCCATTTGTAAGGATTTTTGCTTAATACTTTATTTGTTGTATCTTGGTTTGATGTTGAACGAACCCCGAAGGGGTGGTCAGAGTACAGGCAGGCGGT
>JAFWSS010000050.1 GCA_017524385.1 Prevotella sp. | reverse complement strand
TGCCATCAAACAACATGGACGAGATTGCTACCGTTCCAACAAACGATGACATTGCAAGAGTTGAGGAATCGCTGAATACAGTTATCCCTACGACTTCGGGGGACATTCTTGTCACGGCGACGCTTGGAAGCGTCGCCCCCTAAGTGCGCCCAGGGGGGTCATGCATGAAGCAAGTGCCTACAGTTTGCACTATGTTGTTGTATGCTACGCTAAGAGGGCGGTGCGATAACCCTTCTACAAGAGGAAGGAATATCACACCGCCTTTATGATGCTTTTCCTATAGTTTCAGCACGTATTATGCTTTTCCTATAGTTTCAACACGATGTTGACGATGCCAGTGATGTCGGAGATGTTGACGAAGCCGTCGCCATTCACGTCGGCATTCTCGATATGGAAATTGTCTACAGTCTCGCCAAGTATGTAGCTGACGGTCATCGTTACGTCGAGCACGGTCACCTCGCCATCATGGTTGACGTCGCCCAACAGATATTTGATATTGTTGTAGGTGACAGCATAACTACTGGTGATGTTGGTTTTCTCGATGGTGGGGATGTTCATCACCTGCACGGTGTTGCTACCGTCCGGGTATCTTCCCACCGTCTCGTCAGCCTTGTGCATGGGGTAGGAGAGTACATCGCTCCAGGAGTCGTCGGCAGCGGAAAGCATGATGTCTCCACCTTCCGCACCTAACTTGAATGATGCGTGCAACTGACTGATGGGCAATAGTTTGTCGCACCAGATGATGAGATGGCCATGCGGCGGTATGATGGTGCTGGCGCTACTCTCACCTTTCTGTATTTGGTATTTGTGAGGCTTGCTCAGGTTGTCGGTGAGGTACATTCCCTCCACGTCGACGGGTTGGTCGGTGGTGTTGTATAGTTCCACCCAGTCGTTGCGCTTCCAGTATTCGTTGACAAAGATGTTGTTTGAGGCGCTCACCTCGTTGATGCGAACCGGCGTGAAACCTTGTTCGAGTCGCTCAGCCTCCGTCATCGGTGTGAAGCAAGCCTTCAGTTGCATATTGTTGTCCGTGGGCAGGTCGATGACCGGCTCCGTGGAGAAGAATGTTCCAGCGTTGCCTTTCTTCCATCCGGCGAAGGTGTATCCCGCCGGAGCCTTCGCCTCGAGTTGGACTGGAGCGAAGAGGTAGCCGTTGAAGTATGTGTAGGGCACTTCGAGGCCGTTGACGTAGAGGTTGGCGCCCTCGGTGTCGGAGGAGAGTTTCACCTGCTGCTTGTTCACGCTGGAGAGTTTCATGGGCGAGAACTCCTTCATTCGCGAGGTCATCTGTGCGTTTCGGGTCTGGAGTTGCTCTTTGATGGCGTTGGCTGAGCCGTCAGGGGTGTGGAACCCGTCGGTCAACTGCATCATCGGTCGCACCCTGTCGGCCAGTTCGTTGACGATGGCCGTGGCGCGCTCCGTCTCGAATACGCTTCCGCCGATGAGGCAGTAGGTGTCGATGAATTTCTTGCGGAAGTCATCGTTCTTGAGCAAGTTGAGGAACAAGGTGACGAGTTTGTTTTCCTCAACGCGCTCTCCCTCGATGTAGTGGAAGTTGAAATACTGGTCATCGACGAAAGCAGTGAAGGGGTTGTCGTTGTTGAAGGCGAAGTCGAGGTCGAAGGTGACGAAGCGGTACCTGCCGTCGTCCTGGCTTCGGAATCCCTTGATGTTGTTGTGGGGCCAGTCGTTGGAACCGAGGAAGAGTTCCACAGCCGAGTAGTTGATGTACTCGTCGATGTCGAGTAGTTGCTTGAGTTCCTCGTAGGTGTTGGCGTTGGTGGCTGTTGCGCCAAGTTCGTAGATGCGGTTGAGCACCTCTGCGTTGCCCACCTTGAAGCAGACGTTGGAGTCGGGGCTCATCTCGAACATGTCGATTTTCTCGTCGTCATATCCCCAGTTGGCTTCCACGAATTTCTTGTTGTTGGGCTCCCTCAGGTTGAGCACGCCCCTGAACTCTCCGTTGACATACTCGATGATGGGTACGTATGACTGCAGGTCGAGGTTGATGGCTGCTCGCTGTACGATGGTCTGCAGTGCAGGATCCATGAAGCGGCTGCCGTTGTGCTCCCAGATGTCGTTGCCTCCGTTGCGCAGGAGGATAGTTTTGTTTCTCAGGTATGGCTTCTGTGGGAAGAACATGTAGTCGAGGGTGTTTAGGCCATCGTACTCCTTGCCCGCCTTGAGTTTGAACGACCTCGGAGTGGCGGAGCGTGTCCATCCTCCTGAGACGCAGATGTCCACGTCCTGGTTGATGGGCATGTCGCCTTCGGAGTCGATGAAGGAGAAGTTGACGGGCCTGTCCCAGTCCATGTTGTAGTTTCGTGGCTGTGTCTGCCCGTTGCCGGTCTTTCCGTTGGTGCCTTCGGTGTCGATACCCCATTGGTTGTCGTTGAAATATCGCTTGTCGCCGACGATGGATACGACGGGTATGGTGTATTGGTCGCTGCTCTTGATGTAGGAGCGTGTGACGGGTACGCTGGGCAGGTAGCCGTCTTGGAAGAGGCGGAAGCGGTAGTTGGTGGTGTTGTTGACGGTGAATCGTCCGTCATCGCTGACTTTCGTGCTGGACGTATTTGTCGTGCTTTCATCCTCGTATGCCGCCCATGAGATGTCGTCGAAATAGAAGTTGTTCTCCGTACCTCTCAACTCGTTGAGGTTGAATGCGATGGTCTGTAGAGCCATATTGCCGTTATTCGTCTGGTCTGAAGTGATGGTGCCTTCATAGACGATTTCCTGCCATTCTGTGGTGATGTCGTACCCTCCGTCGAGCATCCGCCAGAAGATGTAGTGGCTGGGTGTGGTGTGCGACTGTGCTGAGATGTGGCAGGCCTTGTCGGCGCGCACCTTCATTTTGAAGCGGTATCTCTCGTTGGTTTTCCAGGTGTGGTCGGGGGTATAGACGAAGAACTGTGTGTCCCAGTCCTCAGAAGGGTTGGCTACGGCGTGTACTTTCACGCCGCGTGTGTTGTTGTATCCCGCTCCGTCGATGATTTGTGTAATGAACGTTCCGCCGTTGTCGCCGTCCCTTCCCACGAGGGAGGTGACGTCACCGCCTTCGCAGTCGCCGTTGATGACATATTCGACCCATGGGCTACTGGCGATGTCCTCCTCCCATATGATGTCGTCGAAATAGAAGTTGTTCTCCGTACCTCTCAACTCGTTGAGGTTGAATGCGATGGTCTGCATGGCTCTGCTGTTGTCACTTGTCTGGTCAGAGGTGATGGTACCCACATACACGATTTCCTGCCATTCGGTTGTGATGTCATATCCGCCGTCGAGCATCTGCCAGTGGATGTAGTCGCCAGGTGTGGTGTGCGACTGCGCTGATATGTGGCAAGCCCTATCGGCGCGTACCTTCATCTTGAAGCGGTATTTGTCGTTGGTTTTCCACACGCGGTTGGGGGTGTAGACGAAGAACTGGGTGTCCCAGTCCTGCTGTGGGTTGGCCACGGCGTGTACTTTCACGCCTCGTGTGCCGTTGTATCCCACTCCGTCGATGAAATGGGTGATGAACGTTCCTCCATCGTCGCCATCCCTTCCCACGAGTGAGGTGTCGTCGTCACCCTCGCAGTCGCCGTTGATGACGTAGTTGGTCCATTGGCTGCCTTGTCCGTTTCTCGGACGTTCTGGCAGGCTGCCGTCGGTGGTGTAGGCCAGCGTGGCACCTTCAGGGATGGTGACTCTGAAGGAGAGGGAGTTGGAGAAGATTTTGCTGTCCATGCTGACGACAGGTGGCTCCAGGCGCTGGTCGGTGAACACTGCCCTGGCATTGCTCCTGCCGGGCGTGACATCTGCTGTCCATCCCCATTCGCCCGTGCCGTCGGTCTTGCGTGCCCAGGAGGTGCGGCTTATGGCTTCGGGGTATTCCTCGCTGGTGATGAGTTGACCGCTTCTGTCGCTGAGATAGATGGCACCGCCGTCGCAGTCGAGTTTGAAGGGGCCTTGGTTGGTCTTGATTTCGTGGGAGCCGAGCCATACCACCTTGAATCCCTTGGCGGGGACGGTACCCACGTCGCCGGGCATGCGCCATAGGGTGGGGTTGTCGGGGTCGTTGCTGAGGTACATGCCTCCAAGGTCTATGGCCTCGTTGCCGGGGTTGTAGATTTCTATCCAACTGTCGAAGTTGGTGGCGGGACTCATGGCTGTTCCGACATTGGAGGCCATGATTTCATTGATGACCAATACTACTTGTAAAAATGTAGATAATAGCATGATTAGGTTGTATTTGAGTGATTTCTGGTAAGGTTATTTGTGTTATCTCTGGGTTATACGCTGCAAATATAGTATTTTTTTTTGCTCCACCATCATTTTTTTTGCATATCTTTTTGAAAAATGATGAAAACAGGGGGGGATAGATGCCATAGATGCTATAGGGTCTATAGGGGCTATGGGTTGGTCGTTCAACTGCAATTAGGACACCATCTTCTGCGAGTCGTCCATCCCGCTTGCCTACGACTCCAAGAATGGTGGAGATAAAATCTTCCATTACGATCTGGAGAAGCGCTTCCCCGTCATCTACATCCCGAAAGGCTCTTTTAAGCCTACTCCAAGGCCGAGGGCGAGGGAGCAGGGAGGGGCAGGGGTGGGGTCTTTGAACAAGACCTACGAATAGAATATCCGTCTATGCTTAAAACTCAAAAAAGAGACGCCACATTGTGGCGTCTCTAAATGCATGACATATTTTCCGCTTGGTTTATATTTCAAATCTCAATTTCCTCACTCTTTCCCCAGCAGCATGTTGACGAGTGTCACTACGTCAATGATGCTCACATCTCCGTCCTTGTTGATATCTCCAAGGAGTCCGTTGCTCACCTTAAGGATTTCTGCGGGTTGGCCGTTGTATTTTGCGGTCTCGATTTGCAGGTAGGCTGTATTAGCAGCCACACGGCTCCCATTGCTAGCAGCGATGAAAATTGTCGTGCTGGCCAATGTGTAAGGAATGAGGTTGGTGAAACAATCCTCTGTGGCAGGTATGGTAGTGGTTGCGGTGACGCCCTTGAGCATATTCATCAGGCTGGAGCCAGACTCAATTTGGTTCATTTGGTATGTGCCAGGCTTGCCCTCGATGTAGAGTCCAGTGCCTGCCGGTGCTTCGTCAACCTCTACTGCGACAACCTTGTTCGTCTTCTTGTTGTAGCTCACTATGACGTATGCCTTGAAGTCTGTCACGCCGCTAAGGTCGAGGTCATTGGCTGGGCAGAAGGTGGTCATACCTGATGCGGGGATGGTAAGGGTGGTTATGGTGGCAATGGTATCCTCTATGGTTAGTGTGCCGTTGACGTAAGCGATGTCATAATTGTCGGAGGCTGCTCCACTCACGATAATGTCGTATGTGCCTGGTGTACTAGTCGATGTCGCGTTACACAAGAAAGAGGGCTGAGTGGTCAGCACATCGTAGGTTTCATTGTTCTTGAAACCAGAGAATTCAGCCTCGAAGGCTGGCAGGGCATCGCCTTGGAAGATGTTGTAACTCTTGGCGGTGATGGTCAGAGGAGCCTTGGCGACGGTCAGTGTATATTCCTTGGTATAAGGTTTGTAGTCATCGTTGCCGTTTTGTGTAGCGGTGATGGTTGCAGTGCCTGCTCCCTTGACGGTCAACACGTTACCATCGAAGGTTGCGACACTTGAGTTGCTTGATGTCCATGTGAGTGTTAAGTCTTGGGCTGTCTTTTTGGGCAAAGTATAAGTAGGATCACCATAGGTCATATTGGGGAGTGAATCAAGGGTAAGAGACTGCTCTTCTCGAAAATCCATCTCAATGATATTGTTGAATTGCATCCAATATTTTGCAACATCATATTTTGATTTGGATCCTAAAGGCACATAGAGCGTGGCATTTCCTCTATTGGTAAATGCATATTCAGTGATGGTTATAGGTGTTGGATTTTTTACTGTCACAGATGTCAGGTTGGAACATCCAGAGAAAGCATATTCCCCTATGCTTGTCACACCTTTGCCGATGGTAGCAGAAGTTAGTTTGGTACAACTCCGGAAAGCTTTATTCCCAATGCTTGTCACACTATTGGGGATATCGATGGAGGTAAGGCTGTAGCATGCCTCAAAAGCAGAATTGCCAATGCTCGTCACGCTGTTGGGGATGGTAATGGATGTAAGACTGGAGCATTTCTGAAAAGCAGAAATACCTATGCTCTTCACGCTGTTGGGGATGTTGATGGAGGCCAAGCTAGTGCAATCGGCGAATGCAGAACTTTCTATGCTCGTCACGCTGTTGGGGATGGTGATGGATGTAAGGTTGGAGCAATTCTGAAAGACAGATTTGCCAATGCTCGTCACGCTGTTGGGGATGGTGATGGATGTAAGGTTAGAGCAATGCTGAAAAGCAGATTCACACAAGCTCGTCACGCTGTTGGGGATGTCGATGGAGGTAAGGCCGGTGCAATTCCAAAAAGCCCCATTCCCTATACTTGTCACGCTGTTGGGGATGGTTACGGAGGTAAGATATGAGTAACTATTATAGAACGCCCAATTACTTATAACTGTCACGCCGTCGGGGATTACAAGGTCTCTTACCAATTCACCATTCAAGTATAACTTATGAGCACAAGAAAGAGGGTTTGATAAACTATCACAAAAATTTATTCCGCACCATGCGGCGATATCTGAAATGTAGATTCTTAAATTAAGTAATCGTTAAAAAATAAGTTGGTATTATTTATGTCCTCAGTTGCATTTGACAAGGTAGTTCCATTTTGGCAGGATTTCGTCCTTGACGATATGCTTGTCACACTCGCTTTTAAAAAGTGGGTTTCGTTCTTTCTTTGTC
>JAFWSS010000049.1 GCA_017524385.1 Prevotella sp. | reverse complement strand
TCTGTAGTGGAGCACGTCCCTTTCGATATGAAGGGACGGTGGCACGAGGACTATTTCCATAACGACAACCCCATCGTCCTTGAATTGGGATGTGGCAAGGGAGAGTACACCGTGGGACTGGCAAGGATGTTTCCCGACATCAATTTCATCGGCGTGGACATCAAAGGTGCGCGCATGTGGACGGGTGCCACCCAGGCGTTGAACGAGCAGTTGTCCAACGTGGCCTTCCTCAGGACCAACATCGAGGTTATCGAGCGCTTCTTCTCCCCCGGTGAGGTGAAAGAGATATGGCTCACCTTCAGCGACCCGCAGATGAAGAATCCTCGCAAGCGCCTTTCCAGCACAACCTTCCTGGAGCGGTATCGCAAGTTTCTCGTCGATGGGGGAGTGGTTCATCTCAAGACCGACTCCAACTTTCTTTTCACCTACACCACATTGTTGGTGGAGAAAAACAACCTTCCTGTGCTTTGGCGCACTGAAGACCTGTACCACGACGACGGCATGGACGATGCCACCCGGCAGATACTCTCCATCCACACCTATTATGAGAACATGTGGATAGAGCGGGGCCTCAACATCAGGTACATCAAATTCCGGTTGCCCCAAGAAGGTGTATTGGAGGAACCTGATGTGGAGATTCCGCTCGACGACTACAGGTCGTATCGGAGAGACAAGCGCAGCACGCGGGAAACGGCGAAATGAAAAGAGTTGGAATATTTGGGAAAAAACAAAAAGCCAAATTGTTGCTCCCCAATGTTGAAAAATCTTCCAATATGTGTGTTTTAGAGTGAAAACAACCCCGTTTGATGCCTTTTCATATACGAAATGTCATATTTTGGTCAAATATCAAAGTCGTGATACAAAAAACAAAGTAAATGTTTCTTAAAAAAAAGACAACTATAACGCTTTTTAATAAATTTGCAAAGATTTTAAAATGACTATACTTTATTGTAATTAAAATTCCTAATTTTATCAACTTAAAACAAAACTCTATGAGCATTACGAAATTCTTGAGAATGCCTTTAGCGTTGCTGTTCCTGCTTTGTTTGTTCCCAATGGGAGCATTGGCTCAAGGCGTTGTGAAGGGAACGGTAATTGATGAAGCTGGTGAACCGGTTATTGGTGCAAGTGTGTTAGTGCAGGGCACCAAGGCAGGAGCAATCACCGACTTCGATGGAAATTTCAGTGTGGAGGCTGCAAGCAATGCCACACTGCAAATCTCTTACGTAGGCTTTGTCACTGAGACTGTCAGTGTACAGGGTCGGAATAACATTCAGGTTACCCTGAAGGAAGACGCGACCTCTCTGAACGACGTGGTTGTCATCGGTTACGGTACACAGAAGAAAAAGTTGATCACCGGTGCCACCGTTCAGGTCAAGGGTGACGACATCGCCAAACTGAACACCACCAACGCCCTCGAGGCCATGCAGAGTTCTACTCCTGGTGTGCAGATCACACAGTCTTCCTCACAGCCTGGCAAGGGTTACAAGGTTTACATCCGTGGTATCGGCACCACAGGTAATTCGGCACCTCTCTACGTGATCGACGGTGTGGCTGGTGGCAACCTTGATGGCATCAACCCGAACGACATCGAGAGCATCGACATCCTCAAGGATGCTGCTTCCGCTGCCATCTATGGTGCACGTGCTGCCAACGGCGTCATCCTCGTCACCACAAGGCAGGGCAAGGCTGGCAAGATTGAACTCACCTACAACGGCGCCATGGGTTGGTCAAACGCCTACAAGCGCCCGCAGCTGCTCAATGCCCAGCAGTATATGACCATCTTCGACGAGTACAACTTCAACACCTCTGGTGCTCCCCTCAATTGGAGTGAGTATGTTCCCGCCGACATCCTCGCCAAGGTTAAAAACGGCTGGGAAGGCACCGACTGGTGGGATGTGTTCACCAACGAGAATGCTCCTCAGCAAAATCATTCCGTGACCTTGACAGGTGGTACCGACAAATCCAAATTCGCTATGTCTTACACCTATACCGGCAACGAAGGTATCATGGGTGCCGACATGGCTTCTTTCTACAAGCGCCACACCATCCGCGTCAACAGCGACCATGTGCTCTTGAGAGTGAAGGACTTTGATGCCATCACCATCGGTGAGAACATCTCCATTGGCTACAGCAAGAGCCACGACTTGGCAGAAGACGGCATGTACTGGAGCTATATCCACAGCTTGCTTCAGACTTCTCCGCTTATGCCACAGTATGCAGAAAACGGCGACATCTACAACTACCAAGATCTTGATGGCAATATCACTTATGGTAAAGGTTGGAACCCAAGTATGTTCAACAACCCTTGGGAGAACCTCAAGAAGGGTGGTTTCAACTCTTTGGCAGAGAGCCGCAACATCAGTGCCAACGCTACAGCTTTCGTGACCATCCAGCCCATCAAGGGTCTGAGGCTCCGTTCACAGTTCAACTACAGCTGGGGTTCCGGTGCATATCGCAACTTTGGTGAGCCACGCACACCTGCCGAAGGTGCTGCTATCGTGAATGAATACAGCGTGAACCAGAGCACTTGGCTGAGTGGCAACTGGTCTTTGGAGAACACCCTTACCTATGACCTTCCCATTTTCAATGGTCACAAGATCACAGCCATGGCAGGTCAGACCTTCCAGAGTACTGATTGGAGTGTCAACCTCGGTGGTTCCAACAGGGTTCTTTACGGCAACCAGCTCGCAACACTGAAGGGTTGGGATTCAGCATGGTTGACAAACATCAAGCTTGACAATGGTGCTCCAACATCTTCTTTGACTGGCAGCCCCAATGATGAAGAGTACCTCGCCTCTTGGTTCGGTCGTGTGAGTTGGGACTACAACGAGACCTATATGGCTACCGTAACCATGCGTTATGATGGTTCGAGTATTTTCACCGATGGCAAACGTTGGGGCTTCTTCCCATCAGTGTCAGCAGGTTGGGTTGTAAGCAATGAGCCTTTTATGGAGAGCACCCGTAGCTGGATGGACTTCTTGAAGCTCCGTGCATCTTGGGGTCAGAACGGTAACAAGGACATCGCCAAGTACCAGTATCTTGCCACCATTGCCCTGTCAGGTAGTGCTAACGACAGCGGTTACAAGTTCGGTTCCGACCTGGCAACATCAGTCAATGGCATTCCACATACCGGTGCTTATGCCAACATCGTGCCCAACCCCGACCTCACTTGGGAGACCTCTGAGCAGCTCGACCTCGGTTTCGACGCTCGTTTCTTCAAGAGCCGTCTGGGTGTAAACTTCGACTGGTATAAGAAGACCACAAAGGACTGGCTGATTACTGGCCCGATGATTGCCATCTATGGTACCAACCCTGCAGCCATCAATGGTGGTGACGTGGAGAATACCGGTTTCGAGCTCGCCCTCAACTGGAGAGACAGGATTGGCAGCGACTTCAGCTATGACATCGGCGTCAACCTTGCCACCAACAAGAACAAGGTTACCCGTATCGCCAATGAGAACCACTACATCAATGGTTCCGGTGGTGTCCTCTCACAGGGTACTGAGTACATCTTCCGTGCAGAGGAAGGCAAGCCTATCGGCTATTTCTACGGCATGTCCTACAGTGGCATCTGGCAGAACCAGGAGCAGATTGATGCAGCTCGTAAAGCTGGCAAGGCTGTCCTCGACAACGCACTGCCCGGTGACTGCATCTGGGATGACTGGAATGGTGATGGTGTAATCACCTATGCAGAAGGAAAAACTTGTGACCGTCATGAGATTGGCAACCCCAACCCGGACATGACCCTTGGTGTCAACCTCGGTTTGCAATGGAGAGGTCTTGACTTCGCTGTGAACGGTGCCGGTGCATTCGGCATGCAGATCATGCGTTCCTACCGTTCATACGGTGACGACCCAGACCAGAACTATGATACCACCATCCTGAACCGTTGGCATGGTGAGGGTACTTCCAACACCCAGCCACGTATTTCTGCTACTGGTCACCAGAACACCATCTGGGTGTCCAACCGTTATATGGAGGATGCAGACTACTTCAAAATCAAGACCGTGACTCTCGGTTACGACTTCAAGCATCTCTGGAAGGCCTGCCCACTGCAGCAGCTCCGTTTCTATGTACAGGTTCAGAACCTCTGCACATTCACTGGCTACACCGGCCTCGACCCAGAAGTGGGTTCATCAGGTGGTGTTGAGAGTTGGGCATCTGGTATCGACCTCGGTCTTTACCCACCAGCTCGTACTTTCTTGGTTGGTGCAAGTATTAAATTCTAATTCGACAACAAGTTATGAAGAAATATATATTATCAGCAGTAGCTGTTTTGGCAGCAGCAACTTTGTTTACATCTTGTAACGACATGCTGGACACTGATCCACGTGTGACAGAGATGACTGGGGCTACCTTCCCTGGTAAGCCAGCAGATGTTGAGGCCGAACTTGCCGCCATCTACAGTATCATGAACACGATGGGTGGTGGCGATTCAGACAATCAGAATATCTTTTTCTGGTGGGAAGTCATGTCTGACGACTGCTACGGAAGTGGTGGTTTGCAGGACAACAAGGTGAAGTCTCTCCATCATCTTGTAGAGATGAACGTCAATCAGTATGAGACACCGTTCATCCTGCTCTACGGTGGTATTTCACGTTGCAACAACACGATTGAGACCATTGACAATGTGCCTTGGGCTGAATCACAGAAGGGTCAGCGCGACCAACTCCTCGGCGAGGCTTACTTCATGCGTGGTCTCTACACGCTCTGGCTTACCCAGCTGTTCGGCGATGTGCCTCTGATTACCAAAACCGTCATTACCGAAGAGATGCAGAAGCAGGCAAGTGCTGAGGAAGTCATTTATCCTCAGATTCTCTCCGACTTCGTTTCTGCCAAGAATCTCATGGGCACAGACAAGGGTAGAGGTGATGGCCATGCCAACAAGTTCGTTGCCGAGGCTTTCATGGCCCGTGCATATATGTTCTGGGCGGGCTTCTACAAGGGAGTCAAAGAACTCGTAGGTTCTGCACCCGCTATTACTCTTGTTGAAGGACAAGAGGCTTGCCCCGGAGGTTCTCTTTCAAAGGAAGATATTGTTGCAGGTCTTAGGGACATCGTTTCCAATGGCGGTTATCAGCTCTGCGAGGACTTCCGTTCACTCTGGCAGTACTCCAACAGCCTCCTCTGGCAGGAGACACAAGATGGCGGTGGCATCGTAGAGATTAAAGACCTCAAAGACGATGCTGGCAACATCATAGGTAAGGATACCGTTCGTACCGGCCACGGTTATGAATTCATCAAGGACATGGACAAGAAGAACTGCTTCGACATGCCAGGCATGGGTAACGGCAACACCGAGGAACTCTTCCAGATTCAGTTCATGAATGCTTCTTCTTGGAACATTGGCGGCACCTATAACGCCCAGCGTATGTATTCCAACTACATCTCAGTATTCTGGGGTCTTCGTAATGGTGCATCCAACCAAAATGGTGACCGTAACCTGACTTATCCGTTCAACCAGGGTTGGGGCCAAGGTACTCCTTCTTGCAACATCTGGGACGACTGGACAGATGCAGAGAGAGCTGGTCAATATTCCGACTTCCGTAAAAAGGCTTCTTTGATCGACCTCGATAACGAACTCGCTCAATACACCTACGAAAAGGACGACTGCGAGGAGTCTGGCTATTCCGTAAAGAAGTATGCCGAGGTGAACCTTGACGCTTGTGCAGCTAACAACGATACATGGTGGTCCATGTGTGAGGGTTACGCCAGCAGTTCACTCGCTAACAAAATGCAGGGCGACCACTTCGAGGACTTCTATCTGATGCGTTATTCCGACGTTCTGTTGATGCTTACCGAACTTACCGGTGAGGCACAGTGGATGAACCAGGTTCAGGCACGTGCCGGCGTTCCTCAGACACCTTACTCATTGAAGGCTGTTCAGGACGAGCGTCGTTGGGAGTTCGCATTTGAGGGTCTCCGCTTCAACGACATGCGCCGTTGGACCGGTAAGGATTGTTCCAATAGCACTTACGCTCCTGACTATCTCGAAAAACAAGCTGGCAAGCAGATTGTCTGCCTTGGCCAAAAGAGCAACAAGAGATCCATGAAACACATGACGTGTTCTTGGACAGAGCGTTATAAAGCTACCAACGGTTTCTTGGCAAAGCCTCAAGCCCAGATTACCCTTATGAATGGCAATATGGAGCAGAACCCAGGTTGGGAAGCTTCTGATACTAAGACCCAATATCAAGTACTTTATTAATATTATTAGTAAACAATATGAAAAAGATATTTTTGCTTTTTGCTGCAGCATGTGCGTTGGTAGCTTGCGACCCTGTCCATGAGGACATCAGCAATGCTGGCCACATCACTATTGACGAGCTCAGAGCTAAGACCTCCATCACTGTCGACAAGTCACCGAGTGGCTTGAATGGCAACCAAATTTTCTGTTCGACCTCTGCTCCGGTCAATGCCAAGTGGAATATTGGTGGCAAGGACTTCGTCGGCAACTATGCATGGAAGAAGATGAAGCTTGGTAAATATAAGGTTTTCCTTGATGCTCTATGTGCCGATGGTACCATCCTTAAGGATAGTGTCGAGATAGAATGCCAGGAAATTACAAACGCACTGGAGAAGTTCATCCTCTGGGAAGGTGAATTCACAGTAGGCGGTTGGGACGCAGCACCCTTGCGCTTCAGCGACAGCGAAGGTCAGAATTTCCCAACTCTTTCCGACGATTTCTACTTTGGCCTCAAAACTCTCGTTCTTGACGTCAAGGAAGCCTCAGAAGGTTGCACCGCTCGTGTCATGAACGGTTGGTGGAGCACCGTCTATGCAGAGGGTATTCCTCTTTACTCTGGCATGAAGTGGGAGGTGCCTATCACCGAGCAGATCGCCAAGGAGTGCGCCAAGGGCAACGGCGGTGAAGGCCGTGACCTTAACCTCTTGATTACCAACGGCCAGGCAACATTCACCAGCGTCTATTATGAGGAATAATTCCTCGTTGGTATAATTAGTATTAGGCTGACTCATTTATTGAGTCAGCCTTTTATATTTTTTTTGGCAGTTTGACGGGAAAAATGTATCTTTGTAGCCAAGAAACAAACAGCTGAAGAATATGATGGTCAACGAGCGCACGTATCCAATAGGAGTACAGACCTTTTCTGAGATTATAAAAGGTGGCTATGTGTATGTAGACAAGACAGACTTGGTGTGGAAGATGACAAAGGTGAGCAAGTATGCATTCTTGAGCCGTCCGCGCCGTTTTGGCAAGTCGTTGTTGTCGTCCACTCTCCATTCGTTCTTTGCCGGACAGAAGGAGTTGTTTGAGGGACTGAAGGTGATGCAGTTGGAACAGGAATGGATGGAGTATCCTGTGCTCCACTTCGACATGAGTACAGCCAAGGGACAGGAATCGGCAAGAGGCCTACAGGAGAGAATCCGTCTACAGTTGAAGGACTACACCAGAATATATGGTAAAGATGAAGATGAAGTAACACCTGGCAGTATTCTTGTGGGACTCATCAAACGCGCATACGAGCAGACCAATCGTCAGGTAGTAGTCATTATTGACGAATATGATGCTCCGTTGCTCGAAGTGCTCCATGAGGAGGAGAATCTGCCTGCTTTCCGCAAGGTGATGCAGGAGTTCTATGTGCCGCTCAAGGCCTGTGACCCCTACATCAAGTTCTGCTTCATTACAGGTATCACGAAATTCTCCCAACTGAGCATCTTTTCGACCATCAACAACCTGAAGAACCTCTCCATGCGGCCCGACTTCTCTGCCATCTGCGGCATCACGGAAGAGGAATTGAAGACGGTCTTTGCCGAGGACATCCGGGTGATGGCTGGTAAATACGAATGCACACCCGAGGAGATGTTTCTTAAGATCAAGGACAGGTATGACGGCTATCATTTCTCAAAGGAGTCGCCCGACATCTACAACCCTTTCAGTCTGCTCAACGCTTTCGATGATGGTGAGCTGAGCAGCGGTTGGTTTGCCTCGGCCACGCCCTCCTATCTTATCCAGCAGATGAAGCATTTCCGAACGGACATTACCTCTATGGAGAAATTGGAAGAGCCGGCAGATGCTTTTGACATTCCTACGGAGGCCATGACCACAGCTCTGCCTTTACTCTATCAGAGCGGCTATTTGACCATCAAGAGTTATGACCGTGAGTCGGAGATGTACACGCTCTCCATTCCCAATCAGGAGGTGCGCATAGGCTATACCAAGGGCTTGTTGCCTATTTTTACAGGAATAGAAGTTGGCTATACTCAAAAAGGCTTTGCCCTGAAATTTTGGCAAGCCTTGAGAAAGAATAACTTGGAACAGGCTTTGCAGGAGATGAAGGCTTTCCTCGCTGCCGTTCCCTATGTGGAGGGTTTCAAAAAGAAACTGGAGGAGGCCGCCACTGCCGAGGGGTTCTATGAGTACACGCTCTGGCTCATCTTCAACATGCTCAATGTCTATGCCCGCACGCAAGTCAAGTGTGCCGGAGGTAGAACGGATATGGTGGTATGGATGCCCGATGCGATATACGTACTGGAGTTGAAGGTCAATGGTACGGCAAAAGAGGCTCTCGATCAAATCAACGCAAAAGGCTACGCCACACCTTACGTCACAGATGGACGTCGTGTGGTAAAGGCCGGCATTTGTTTCAATATTGATACTCGTACTATTGATGACTGGATTATAGAATGAATAGCAAAAGCAAAATATCTGATGTCATCCTCTATGTGAGCCTGTTGGCTTTCATTGCATTTGTCGCATATGTATTACACATCAACCAAGAGGTGCTTTATACGGCACACGACCGTTCGGAATTCATCTACGGAGCACCCTTCTTCCATGCCCTTTTGTCAAAACCCTTTGGCTTGATGCAGTATGTGGGAGCATGGCTCACACAGCTATTCTATTATCCAGCCTTGGGTGCAGGTGTGTTGGTTGTGATTTGGTTCCTCGTGTTTTTGGTAGGAGCCAAGGCATTCCGCTTGAGAGGAAATGCCTCCGCCCTGATGCTTCTGCCTATAGCTTGTTTGCTAACATCGATAATCGACCTTGGCTATTGGATTTACATTTTTTCCATCAGAGGATATTGGTTCTCCCAGTCGTTAGGTTATCTTGCCATGCTCCTGCTCTTGTGGGCAGCCCGCAGCACACCCCGCAAATGGCATCTTGTCTGGTATCTCTTGGGTTTCTGCTTCTATCCTCTGCTGGGTTGGTTCGCCTTGCTTTTCGTGCTCTGCCTTGTGCTGGCAGAAAAGCCCTCTTGGCGTGAACTGATAGGCTTGGTCGTGCTCGTCTTTACTGCTGTCATCTGGCGCGCTCTGCTCTATTCGAATCAAAACCCCGATGACGTCATGATGGCTGGCTTTCCCCGTTTTGTGACCCCTGTCGATTCAAGTGAGCGACTCTCCATTCCGTTCTGGGGGTTGGGCGTGGTTTCCGTGCTCATTGCATTGTATGGCTGGTTCATGGCCAAGCGCAAGGAGACACCAACCAAACTGATGTGGCTCGTTCCGGTTTTAAGTGCCATTGCAGGCATTGTCTTCACCTGTTCGCTCATGTTCCACAACAAGAACTACATCGATGAAATGCGCATGATACGCCATGCTGAAGCCGACAACTGGCAGGAGGTGCTTCATATGGCAGAAGCGAACAAACAGCCCACCCAGACGATGGCCATGCTCATGAATATTGCCTTGATGAACGAAGGAGGGCTGCTCGACCGTTCGTTCAAGTTAGGCACCCCTGGCGCAGATGTCTACAACCCCGACTCGCTCCACATCGGTCTGCTGAACATTGCTTCTCCTTTGGTGTATTACAACTACGGGAAGATGAACTATGCCATCCGCTTGTGTTATGAAAATGCCGTTGCCACAGGATTCTCCCCCTTCTATATGAAGATGGTGTCTCGCTGCGCCCGCGCAACCGGAGAAGAGAAACTGGCAGAACGATACAACACCTTGCTGCACCACAATATGTTCTATGGTGATTGGCAACCGACCCCCATCACGAAAACCGTAAGCGAACTGCAAAAATCTTTCACAGATGAGATCAACGGTGTAGAGAACAACAGCGAGCGTTTTATCATCTACAGTTTCAGCCACTCTGCCGACACGGTCAGCAAGGTGGCTTCAGAACAGGCTTTGTTCTATTCCATGATACGATGCGACTCCGGCCGTTTCTGGGCATCGCTGCGCAAATATGTGAAGATGAACCCTGATGCGAAATTCCCCTTGCATGCACAGGAAGCCTATATCATGTACATGGACAAGTCGCCAGAAGAAAAGCCAATCATGCTTCCGGTCGAGCAGGTCGTTTACGACCGCTACAAAAAGTTCTGGGAGACGCTTGAAAACCTGATAAAGAGTGGCTTGAAACAAGATGACATAGGTGCAAGGATGCACGGCGAGTGGGGGGACACCTATTGGTACTACAACATCTTCGGAAGAAAAGCCCTATGATGAACTTGCCGTAATTGTAATCGAAATTGAAACGCAAGAAAACAATGAAAAGACATTTCCGCCCATATTTCCTGTTGCTGGCTGCCGTCTCGCTGCTCTTGCCATCGTGTGGGCATCACCCCGACGTGCCCGTTTCAAGCCGCGAGGCCAAGTGCCTGCCCGCCATCTTCCCCGATTATTGCGATGTCACCGTGCCTTGCAACATCGCACCACTCAACTTCATGCTCCCCGCCGACCAGTATGAAGAGTGCGTGGCACGACTCACCACACCCGATGGACGGCAGCAGACCTACGGTGAAGGAGTGAAGGTGCAGATTCCCGAATCGGAATGGCACGCCATGCTAGATGCATCCAAGGGCAAGAGCATCAAGGTGGAGGTTTGGGGAAAGGCTGCGGATGGCCAAGCAAAGTCAGGTGGTGAGGAAAAAGGCGGATGGGTGTCGTTCAACCCGTTTGAAATACATGTGGCCGAGCAACCCATCGACGCGTATCTGTCGTATCGCCTCATCGAACCATCCTATATCGTTTACGACTACATGGAGATTGCCCAGCGCAACCTCACCTCGTTTGAAGAGACACAGATTTTCAACAACAAAGTCAGTTGCGATGACCCCAAGGGCCAGTGCATCAACTGCCACAGCTATCAGAACTACAAGACCGACAACATGCTGTTTCATGCGCGTGTGACCCGAGGCGGGACAGTCATTGTGAACGACGGCAAGGTGTCGAAAGTGGATTTGAAACGCGACAACACCATCTCCGCCGGAGTCTATCCGGCATGGCACCCTGCCGCCAAACTGGTAGCCTTCTCCACCAACCAGACACACCAAGTGTTCCATACGTCACATCCCAACAAAGTGGAGGTGTTTGATACGGCCAGCGATCTGATTCTCTATGATGTGGCGACCGACTCGGTGAGCATCATCTGCAACGACCCCGACCTTCTGGAGGTGTTCCCCACCTGGTCGCCCGATGGCAAATACCTCTTTTACTGCAAGTCTGTCCCGCTTCCCGAAGAGTTGCGCGGCGATGACAATGACATCAGCACCACCTACCAGAAAGTGCAATACAACCTCTATCGCCGTTCGTTTGACGTGGCGACACGCCATTTCGGTGAAGAGGAACTCGTTTATGATGCCGCCTCGAAAGACAAAAGCGTCACCTTGCCACGCATCAGCCTCGACGGACACTATCTGCTCTTTGCGGAGGGTCGTTATGGCTGCTTTCACATCTGGCACCACGATGCCGACATCGTCTGTATACCGCTCGATGGCCACCTGGACGCCGACCAAGCCCAAGAGGCACCGTCGCCCCTCGACCTCACCCGCCTCAACAGCGAAGGCTTTGCCGAGAGTTATCCCACGTGGTCGAGCAACGGCCATTGGATCATGTGTGCGAGCCGCCGTGTCGATGGCAACTTCAGCCGTGTCTACATATCCTATTTCAACAATGGAAAAGCGGAAAAGGCCTTCCTCTTGCCGCAGGAGGACCCTGAACAAAACACCACCCGCCTGAAAAGCTACAACCGGCCTGAGTTCATGGTGGAACCCGTCAGCATCAGCGTTGATGAGTTCCGCAAGGTGTTTTATAATACAAACAATAATTGAACAAATGGCTCTATATCTCCCCTTGAAAGTAAACATATGTCCCTTTAACTCCCCTTTAACTCCCCCTTAAAAGTAAACATATGTCCCTTTAACTCCCCTTTAACTCCCCTATAACTCCCCTATAACTCCTCTTTAACTCCTATAGAAACTCCCCTTTAACTCCCATAGAAACTTCCGCAATAAATGAAGATTATCCGTATAATTTGCACTCTCCTTTTCGGGGTGGCTGTCCTCCTCTTTTTTGGACTGGCCTATCCGCATCACCTGCATTATCAGGAGCAGTATCAACTTTTCCTCTTCGACAGTTCCTATGTGTGGGATGTTGTCAAACTGCCAGGTGGCATCGCCGACCTATTGGGACGCTTCTGCACACAGTTTTTCCTTTTTGCATGGGTGGGTGCTGCCATCATCGCGGTTTTGCTCTCGGTGGTTCAACTCCTGACGCAACAGTTGGCCTGTTCTTCGACGAACCAAGCGGCATTTCCGGGCCGAGAGTGGTTCTATGGCTTGACTTTTGTTCCTTCGTTCTTGCTTTGGCTCTTCCTGCTCGACGAGAATTCGTTGCTGGGCGGAGTATGGGCCATCTTGCTCACACTTCTCGCCTCTTGGCTCTTCGACTTGGCTGTCAATAAGCGAGAAGAAAACCAAGAAGGTTTGGATGCTTCCGAGCACAAGCAGGTTCAACCGAAACGTGAACAGGCTCGTATAAAGAATGAAATTTCAGTCAGTTGGACACGATATGCTCTTCTTGTTGCCGCCATCCCCATACTCTATTGGATGGTGGGTCCTGTCTGCTTGGTGTTTTTCCTCCTTCAGGTTCTACGCCCCAAATTCTCTGTATGGTATTATGGTGTGTTCTTGCTTTTGGCTATCATGCTCATCATACTGGCCTTTTATCTCCCGGTACCAGCCAGCAGGCTATGGTCCGGCATACATTACCATCGCTACCCGACAGTGTTTCCGACCCTGCTTTGGGCTGCTGCTCTTTCCGTTTTCGTCGTCGCACTCGTAGCCCGTGTCTTCCACCGTTCTTTGCAAGCAAAGCGAAAGAGTTCAAGCGCAAAGTCGCGATCGGCCCAGAGCAAGAAATTAAAATCTTCAATTTCCCGCTCGGCTATGCCGCTTGGCTTGTCCAAGACTTTTCAATTTTCAATCTTCCTACTGGTGAGTGTTGTCATGGGGAGTCTCGTCTGGAAAAGCAGCAATTTCAAGGCGGAAAAGGTGATGCAATACGACTTCATGGCCCGTTTCCAGCAATGGAACCGCATACTTGAAACCATCAACAGAGAGAAACCCAACAACCAAATCGCTGTGACAGTGCAAAATCTTGCCTTGGGCATGCGTGGATTGCTCACGAAGCACTTGTTCGACTATAACCAGAATGGCATATTGGGGCTTTTGCCCGATATTGGAACCGATGCGACCAGTCCCATGCCTACTGCCGAAGCGTTCTATCAGTTGGGTATGGTTACTGTCGCCCAACGGACGGTCTTCGAGGCCCAGGAAGCGATTCTTGACTTCCAGAAAAGCGGCCGGTGCTACAAGCGACTGGCTGAAACCAACTTGATTCTCGGCAACTACGAAGTGGCCCGCAAATATCTCTTGGCACTGCAGAAGACCCTCTTCTATCGTGAATGGGCCAATGAGACACTGCCCCTGTTGGGAGATGAAAAAGCGATAGCCAAGCATCCCGAATACGGACGTTTGCGTCAAATGGCCTACAAGGAAAACTTCTTCTTCGGCGACCATGTGACCGCAGAGATGCTCAATAGCCTCTTCCTCAGCAATACTGACAACCATCTTGCCTTGGAATACCTGAAGGCCTACTATATGCTGACGGGCGACCGTGAAAACTATTCCAAATTAATACTTGAACACCAGTAAGCGATGAAAAAGGTCTTATATACACCTATTATATATATTATAGGATTGCTAGGATTGATGGGTTGCACCACAGAAACCGTCGACGGAGCAAAGCAGGAGGCAGGTCAGCCTCATATCTATCCCGACTACCTCGGTGTCACCATACCCGTGAATATTGCTCCTCTCAACTTTTGCATGGCGGATGAGAAGGCATTGCTTGTGGATGCTGTCATCACAGACCGCCACGGAAACAACCTGCACGGCCAAGGCGAAGAATCGACAGACTTCGACCTTGACGACTGGCAGCAACTGCTTGGCCAGAACAGTGGAGACTCGCTCAGCATCACTGTCTCCGCCAAGTATGACGATGGCTGGCATACCTATCGCCCGTTCTCCATCTACGTCAGCCCCGACAGCATCGACTACGGCATCTGCTACCGTCTTATCGCACCTGGCCATGAGGTGTGGAGCAAGATGGGCATTTACCAACGTGACCTCTCCTCGTTTGAGGAGCGTGCGTTGATTGAGAATACACAGTTTGAGGGTTGCGTCAACTGCCATAGCTTCAATCGTGGCAACCCCGCCAACATGAGCCTTCACATCCGTGGTCCGCACGGCGCCACACTGCTGAGCAAGGAAGATGGCTCCATCACTGCCTACAACACCAAGACCGACCAGACACTCGGCCTGTGCGTCTATCCCTACTGGCATCCTTCGGGCCGGTACATAGCCTATTCCACCAACGTCACCAAACAGACTTTCCACAGTGCCCATCAGAACCGCATCGAGGTCTTCGACGATGCCTCCGACCTCCAGGTCTATGACATAGAGAAAAACGAACTGATTCTTTCACCCCTTCTCAAGCAAGAGACAGTGTATGAGACCTATCCCGTCTTTTCCGCCGACGGCCGCTCGCTCTATTTCTGTGCCGCACGCGCCCTCCCAAAGGGAGAGCATCAGCTCGACTCCATTCGCTATAACCTCTGCCGCATCGATTTCGACCCTGAGACGGGCAGCTTCGGCGACAGCATAGACGTCGTTGTCGATGCCGTGGCCCTGTGCAAGTCGGTATCCTTCCCACGTCCCTCCTACGATGGACGTTTCCTTTGCTACACACTCTCCGACTATGGGCAGTTCAGCATCTGGCATCATGAGGCCGACCTCTATCTGCTCGACCTCTCTACGGGAGAGAGCCGCCCCATGGCAGAGGCTAACTCCGAAGATACGGAGTCGTTCCACAACTGGAGTACCAACTCACGATGGATGGTGCTGAGTTCGCGCCGCGACGACGGCCTCTATACGCGACCCTATTTCTGCCACGTCGATGCCAAGGGGACAGTCGGCAAGGCCTTCATGCTGCCGCAGAGAAATCCACGCCGCTTCTATCGTGAGCGTTTCCTATCCTATAACGTGCCCGATTTCATCATTGCACCCTCTCGCTTCGACGGTCATAAGGCCAGCCGCGTCATCAACGACGAGTCTCGCAAGGACTTTGGCGTGCGCAAATAGCCAAAATAAGATAGGAGAACGAGCCAGAGCAATCTGAGTAAATCAGATTACTCTGGCTCACTCTGTCCATAGGCATTGTTTTAAATTTGTGCAGTGAAATTAAGCATATGCCCCTTTTACTCCCCTTCAATCCCCCCTTCAGCTCCTCTTCAACTCTCTTCAATTCCTCCCCAAAGCAACCTGTTTGTATGCTATGCCAACCTGATTGAATCTGTGTCGTTTCTTCGGAAATACTTCCGTTTTAGGCATTTTTGATTCTTAAAATGTCACTTTTGTGTCATAAAACAAAGTTGTGATACAATTTCCAAAGAAAATGTTTCCTTTTGAAAAGATTACTATAACTCTTTTTAATAATTTTGCAGAGATTTTATGACTATAATAATTAATAACTAAATCATACAATTTTTTTACTCATTTATTAACTAAAACAAAAACTCTATGAGCATTACAAAATTCATGAGAATGCCTTTAGTGTTGCTGTTCCTGCTTTGTTTGTTCCCTATGGGGGCATTGGCGCAAGGCACTGTCAAAGGAACGGTGACTGATGCAACGGGGGAACCGATTATTGGTGCCACCGTAAGGGTGAGAGGTGCCAATGCAGGTGTGATCACCGATTACAACGGTGATTTTACCGTACAGGCAGCTTCCAATGCAACACTTGACATCACCTATGTGGGATATCTCTCACAAAGTGTTGCTGTAAACGGAAGGAACAATATCAATATTGTCCTTCAAGAAGACAACGCCATGCTCGAAGACATCGTGGTGATTGGTTACGGTACCATGAGGAAGAGCGACATCTCCGGTTCTGTGGCCACTGTCGACCAGGAAGCCGTGATGAAGAGGATGCCCACCAACATCGCCATGGCCCTCCAAGGCTCTGCAGCCGGTGTGATGGTCACCCAGCAGGACGGTGCTCCTGACGGCAAGTCAGCCATCCGCATCCGCGGTGTGGGTACCATCAATGGCGACGCCTCTCCTCTCTACGTCGTGGACGGTGTGCAAGTGGGCAACAACGCCGACTTCGTCAACCCCTCCGACATCGAGCGCATCGAGATTTTGAAGGACGCCTCCGCCACCGCCATCTACGGTTCCGCTGGTGCCAACGGTGTTGTGATGATCACCACCAAGCACGGCCAGGTGGGTCATACCAACATCAACTTGACTGCCGACTTCGGTCTTCAGACCCTGCCTTACACCCTCGACGTGCTGAGCCTGGGCACTTACACCGAAGCCATCCGTGAGGCCAAGAGAAACCAGGGTGACATGTTCATCAACCAGGTTTGGGACTCAAGGTTCGATGGCAAGCGCAAGGCCATTGACTGGCAGGATGAGATGACACGTGCCGCTCTTCGTCAGCAATACGGCGTTTCCGTGAATGGTGGCAACGAGAAGACACAATATAACATTTCGTTCGGTTATAATGACATCGACGGTATCGTCATCAACTCCGACTACCAACGCTTCACCACTCGTGCCAACATCACCTCCCAGGTCAACAAGTACCTGCAGGTGGGCGGCGACATCAACTACACCCACAGCGAGAGCCACGGTTCCAACATGGCTTTGGGTAACAACCAGAACATGTCGTCTTTGCGTGACTTCGCATCCATGACCCCGACACTGGACTATGTGTATGAGAATGACATCGAAAACAAGGCCGGTCTGCCCAATGGCGGTCTGATCAACGTCAACCTGGTGAACCCCGACGGTTCCTTCGGTACCGGCGCACAAGTGACTGCCAACGGATGGGAAGGCAACACCTCCATCGGTTCCAACCCCTACGCTTCCCAGAAGGAGAATGGCGAGCGTGCACGCAACGGCTTCGACCGCATCCAGACCACTGCTTTCGTCGATGTGTTCTTCATCAACACCGACCAGCACAAGCTCGACCTCAAGAGCCAAGGCACTTACACCTATTCTGGCAACAACGGTTCTGACTTCACTGGTGGACGCCATCGCTACAACTACATCAACGGCGTGCTGACAGAGATTCCGATGAACTCTGACCAGACCTATGCTTTCTCCTTGAACAACAGCCACAGCTACAGCCTCGGCATCCAGACCTATCTGACTTACAACTTGAACCTTGATGCACACAAGTTGACCTTGATGGCTGGTAATGAGGTTGGCAAGTCTTGGGGACAGTGGGTGAACTCCAGCTCAAGGTCATTCCCCTCCGTCTACAACCGTAACATCAACCTGACCATGGACCTCAACTCCAAGGGAACAGGTGGTGGCTACAACTCCGACGTGCACACCATTTCTTACTTCGCTCGTGCTTCTTACAGCCTGCTCGACCGCTACATCATCACTGGTACCATCCGTAAGGACGGTTCGTCCAACTTCTCCAAGGGCAACCGCTGGGGTACATTCCCCTCGGTGGCTGGTGCATGGCGTATCAGCGAGGAGCCGTTCTTGAAGGACAACACCTTCGTCGACAACTTGAAACTCCGTCTCGGTTGGGGTCAGACAGGTAACGCCGGTGGCGTAGCCGGAATGGCTGTCATCGCTCAGAGCCTTGACGCTGCTTACAAGTTCTATCCTGCAAACGGCCAGTCTGGTGCTTGGGGTAACGGTGCTCGTGACATCGGTTTCTTCATGCCGCTGAGAGACGGTGACCTGAAGTGGGAGACCACCGAGATGACCAACATCGGTATCGACTTCGCATTCCTGAAGAACTGGGACATCACCCTCGACTACTTCATCAAGAACACCAAGGACCTCCTTCTCTATCGTCAGATGCGTCCATCTGCTGGTTACAACCAGGTCTACACCAACTATGGTGAGATTGAGAACAAGGGCTTCGAGTTTGCTATTGGCTACCACAAGCAGTTCAACAAGGACTTCGCCTTCAACGCACGCCTGACCGGCTCCACACTCAACAACAAGGTGAAGAAGATGGGTGACCCGCTCTATAGCACTTGCTCCGCCAACGGAACCACCATCGACGGTTCACAGGTGGGTGCCATCGACGGCAACGGACACTGGAACAACCACTCCATCTGTACAGAAGGTGAAGCCGTGGGTTCATTCTATGGCTATGTGACCGACGGTATCATCAAGAACCAGCAGGAGTTGGATGAATACTACAACTACCTGTGGGGACACTCAGCTGAAACCAATCCTGACGGCTCTTACGTATGGGTCGGCGGCGGTGATGTGGAGTCCAAGGTCGACACCGACCACCCGCTGTCCATCGGCGATATGAGATTCAAGGACCTCAACGGTGACCACTGCATCGACCAGAACGACCGCAAGATCCTCGGCGACGGATTCCCCGCACTGAACTTCGGCCTCAACCTCGGTGCCTCCTACAAGGACTGGGACTTCAACCTCTATATGTATGGCGTGCTCGGACAGGACGTCCTTTCCTACTCAGCCATGAAGCTTAGCTCGATGGTGCAGCTTGACGACCAGACCGTGCCTAACATCCTCAAGGATGCTTACGAAGATGCATTCCGTAACGGACAGGGCACTCTGCCTCGCCTCACCATCCTTGACCCCAACCGTAACTCCCGTGTCAGCGACATGTGGGTGAAGAGTGGCGACTTCCTCCGTCTTGCCAACCTCCAGGTGGGCTACACTCTCCCAAGGAACATCAGCAACATGCTCTCCATCCAGAAAGCACGCGTGTATGTAGGTGTCAACAACCTCTTCACCATCTCTGGCTACAACAAGTATGGAGATCCTGAGTGCGGTAGCGGTTCTGTGCTCTACACAGGTCTTGACACCGGTCGTTATCCTCAACCACGTACCTTCATGGCTGGTGTGAATGTCACCTTCTAATCATACAGAGCTGTATATCATATAAAAAGTAAAAACCAGATAAGAATATGAAAACGAAATATTATATTTTAGGAATCGCACTGTGCAGCGTGACGGGCTTGGGCCTTACCTCCTGCGACAATGAGGAATTTCTGGATGTGACAGCGTATGATGTGGTTGACGAGGCTGCTTCATACGAGAGCAAGGCCAACGCCAAGAGGGCACTCAACGGTGTCTACGACATGGTGTTCCCCAATGATACATACGACGGCGACTGGGGCTTCAAGCCCAACCTCTTCACCGGTTGCCACCCGACCATCGACACACAGGCCACTGGATGGGACAAGAACTGGAACGTGCAGGCTTGGAACGCCAACTCCTCTGAGTTGCTCAGTGGATGGAAGCATGTCTATGCCGGTATCTGCCGCGCCAATGACTTCCTCGAGAAACTGAAGGGCTATCCCGCTGAGAATGTCGGTGGTGATGAATCGCTCAAATATTTGGAAGGTGAAGGACGTGCCCTGCGCGGATTCTTCTATCACTGGCTCGCCACCACTTTCGGACGTGTGCCCATGCTGGCCACTGGCGAGAACGGTGCCAACACTCCTGAGAAGGCTGCTGCCGAGACCTACGCTGAGATGTGGGACTTCATCATCGAAGACTTCAAGGCTGCTGCCCAACTGCTCGACTGGAAACCTTGGGATGGCGAATATGGACGTGCCACCAAGGGTATGGCCCTCGCTTACCTCGGCGATGCCTACATGTGGAAGGCATATCGTATTTCCGAAGGCAAGAATGGCATCGAGGGTGTGGGCGTTGCTCCCACCACTCCCGACGAGTGCTACAGACTGGCTGCTGCTTGCTTCCAGGAGATTCTGAACAGCGGCACCTACTCATTGAATCCTTCTTTCACCACGCTGTGGGATCCCGCTTCCGCATGGGGACCCGAGGCCATCTGGGTGGAGCAACTCGACGAAGGCTCCAACTGGGGCAAATGGGACAACCTGACCTCCAAGCTGATGCTGAAGTGGTACACCGCATGTCCTGAGAACGGTGGATGGGGCTCCCTCTACCTCTCTTGGGAGTGGTACTCCTGCTATGAGAAGGGTGACAAGCGCCGCGCTGGCTCTTGCTACACCGGTGCCGTGCCTCAAATCGACCCGAACAACCCCGCTTACGATCCTCAGTATGCCGACTGGATGGAGCCTGCTGTCTATGGCGTGAACCCCTACCTCCAAGAGGTGCTGGGCAAGGGCCAGGCTGGTACTGCCACCAAGCAGTTCCACTTCAACAACGGCGAATGGGCACCTGCCATCTGGAGCTCGAAGATGTGGCGTACAGCTTCTGCCGACTACAAGTCATGGGGTGACGGACACTGGAGCCCGACTCCCATCTACTGGAAGCGTCTCCCGAACGTGATGCTCGACTATGCAGAGTGCTGCTTCCGTCTTGGAAACGAAGCTGAAGGATGGGCACAACTCGACAAACTCCGCGAGCGTGCATTTGGTAAGTTGGAGGCTGGCAAAGAGGCTGAACTCACCAGCAAGTATCTTCCCTACTACACCCAGTTTGCTGCTTGGACAGAGCGTCCAGAGTGGACTCAGGAACAGATCAACGACTCTATTGCCGCTGGCGTACCTGTTACTACATTTGCTGGTGGTCCGTTCATCAAGACTCGCACCGAGTATCCCATCCCGTTCGGAAGCAACGACGAGCTCCGCATGAGTGCCAAGGAATACTACACTCAGTATGCTGCCAACAAGGGCTTCTCTTCGCCTGTATGGAAGGTGGCTGTCAACACCGAGCGCCGCAAGGAGTTCAACTGCGAATGGTGTCTCCGTCCGGATATGCAGAAGTCGGGCTTCATGGCTGACCATGTGGCAACCAACTATCCGAAACGTTCTGTAGAGGACCTCAAGGACGTGCCATGGACCAACCGTGACTATGACTACAATGACCTGAAGATGGACATGCCTATCCCAGAGGATGAGCTGCTCAAGAACACGCTCCTCAAGCAGAATCCTGCTTACGTAGGACAATAATCTTCACAATCACATAAAAGGGAGGCGTTGCTATAGGGCAACGCCTTTCTTTTTTGTGTGTATCAGAAAAAAAACGTACCTTTGCAAACAGATGTGCATCAACGATTCTCCAAAGTCAATAGGGGAACAGTTGCCTGACGTGGGCCCCTCGCTTCAGGGTGGGCATGGAATATGTCCCTATGGCTTTTGTAGATGTCTTGCACAAGGTTGGTAAAAACATGATGCGATGAAAATCCTTGCATTCATAAAAGAACATTGGAAAGTGATGGTGCTGGCTGCCTTTGCCATTGCCGTGTTCTTTTTCTTGTATTTCCTCTATCCACACCTGATGGCGTGGAGAGAGGAGTCGCAGTTGTTCCTTTGCAACAAGGAATACCTGCTTGAGCGCCTGGCAGTGCCCGGGGGACTCGCTCAATACATGGCTGAAGCCCTCGTGCAGTTCTTCGCCAATGCCAAATGGGGCGCCCTGATTTACGCAATGCTCTTGACGCTGACGCAATGGCTGACATGGAAGGCCATTCGACGGCTCCCCGCATCCGCCCCGTCGGACAAGTCCGGCAAGGCTGCCCCGTCCTCCAAACCTTGGCTTTTCCTCCTATCTTTCGTCCCTGTCATCATCCTGTGTTGGCTTGCCACCAATCCATACATCCCGACGACGCCGCTCGTCGCCGTGGTCTTGGTCCTTGCAGCCATGGCGGTCGCTCCAAAGGGGAAGAAAACGCAGCTGGCATACACCACGTTGCTCATACCCATCGGCTATTGGCTGGTGGGGCCGGCCATCCTTCTCGTTGCCTTGTGCAATTGGCGCTGGGCTGTGCCTCAATGGGTGTTGCTGGCAGCCTGCGTGGTGGGTTTCTCCTACCTTGCTCCTTTTCCCTTGCGTCAACAAGCACGGGGGATAGACTATTATTGGAATGAGGATTATAAAAGCACCCTTGAGGAAATGAAATACGACAGGTGGATGCGCATGGGCAAATGGGCGAGGATAGTGGATGCCGCCAACAAGGAAACGCCAGAGGCCTTGTCTTCCAGGAATGTGGTGCAGCTGGCGCAGAAGAACTTGAACCGGATTTCTTCTGAGGAGTTGATGCGCACCCTTGACCCCTCCAAGCAGGTGATGAACAATATGTCGGGGGCTTTCATCATGAGTGAGGTCTTTTTCCATCTAGGTATGACCAATATGTCGCAACGGGCCGCCTTCGAGGCCATGGAGGCGATTCCCAATTACAACAAAAGCGGCAGGGCGCTCAAAAGGTTGACGGAGACCGCCATCATCACCGGGCAATATGAGGTGGCACTCAAATACATCGCTATACTGGAGGAGGCCATCACCTACAGGAAGTGGGCAAAGACTGTGAAACCGCTGGCAGAGCATCCTGAAACCATCCCGCAAAACGCCTTCTATCAGAAGATGCAAAAACTCTATGAAGACCAGGAAGATTTCTTCTTCTTTTAAGAGTCGGAGGGTGCATCTTTGAAGATGTCGTCAAAAGAGATGAAAATATAGCTTTGCTGTGGCACAAAAAGAATAAAATAAAATAACGCTTCGCTTAAGAGCTGAAATTGAAAAATAATATTTCGACATAAATGACGCAACCATCACTCCGTTTTAAGATATGCCAAATGCCTGTTTTTCTTCCTTTTTGCGAACGCCTTGGCGTTTTTTTCAAGCGTCAGCGGTTGTTTTGACCTTTTTATCAAGCGAAACGTTTTTTTATTATCCCTCTTTAAGGTTGACAATCCTGTAAATAATACCAGTGTCCATCCATAAATTGATTTGGTTATGAAAAAGATATATCCCTTGTTTGTCTTGTTGGTGGTCGCTTGCATGCTATCTTGCTCCACGCAACCCGAAAACGCCAAGGTGGTGGGCGAACAGCCTTCCATCTACCCCGACTATGTCGATGTGACCATCCCCGTGGGCATCGCTCCGCTCGATTTCTCCATGGCCGATGATGACTACACCACCATCGATGTCGTGGTGAAAGGGGAGAAGGGGCAGTCCATCCATTCCAACGGCGACTATGCCGACTTCGATGTGGAGGAGTGGCACCAGCTCGTGGAAGCCAACAAGGGTGGAAGGCTCACTTTCACCGTCTGTGCAAAAAAAGACGGCGCTTGGACGCAGTTCAAGGATTTTTCGGTCAGCATCAGCAAATATCCCTTGGAGGAATGGGGTGTCACCTACCGCAGGATACCACCCAGTTATGAAATGTACAGCCTGATGGGGATTTATGAGCGCGACCTTTCCACTTTCGATGAGTCGCCCTTGTTGCTCAACAGTCAGACACCGGGGATGTGCATCAACTGTCACGCCCCCAACCGCACCAACCCCGAGCAATATGTCTTTCATGTGAGGGGGGAGCACGGGGCGACGGTCATTCACAAAAATGGCAAGGAGGAGTTGCTGAAAGCGAAAAACGACAGCCTCGGAGGGTCCATGGTCTATCCCTATTGGCATCCGGGAGGACGATACTGTGCCTTCTCCACCAACAAGACTTCGCAGATGTTCCATCACGCCAAAAACAAGAGAATAGAGGTCTATGACTCCTCGTCCGATGTTTTTGTCTATGACACCGAGAAGCATGAGATATTGAACGACACCATCGTCATGAGAAAATATTGGGCGGAGAACTGCCCCGCTTTCTCGCCGGATGGCAAATGGCTCTATTTCATCACCGCCAAAAGACAGGTTTTCCCCACCGACTACGACAAGGAGCTTTACAGCCTCTGCCGCATCGGTTTTGATGAAAACACGGGGAAATTGGGAGAGACGGTCGACACGCTCCTCTCCGCCAACGAGTTGGGTAAGAGCGTCACTTGGCCAAGACCCTCGTATGATGGGAAATACATCATGTACACCTTGGCCGACCATGGCTATTTCTCCATCTGGCATCCTGAAAGCGACCTCTGGCTCTACAACCTGGAGGATGGGGAAACCACGTGTTTGGAAGAAGTAAACAGCCCCCGTGCCGACAGCTATCACAACTGGAGCACCAACAGCCATTGGTTCCTCTTCACCAGCAGGAGGGAGAACGGCCTGTACTCACGACTCTATCTCGCTTCCATCGACGAGCAAGGCAGGGTGACAAAACCCTTCCTCCTGCCCCAGCGCGACCCCAAGAGGTATTACACGCAACTCCTTTACTCCTACAACACACCCGATTTCACATCCGGGCCAGTCTCGCTTGATGCAAGAGAAATGGGACAAAAGATAGAAAGCGACCAGCGTGTGGACACAAAGGTGAAACATTGAAGGGTGAAGGGCGGACTGCGCCCAAAGTAGCCAAAAATCATTAAAAACTTTGATGGTTTGGTGCAAAATGTGTATTTTTGCAGAAACAACTTAAAAAACCAAGAAAAATGAAGAAATTATTGATGTTGATGGTGCTGTTGATGACTGCTACCATCATGACCGCCAAGGACATCCGCACGGTGGTCTTGACCACTACTCCGCAGATGCATTGCAAGAACTGTGAAAACCGCGTGGTGAAAACCTTCAAGGATGTCAAAGGCATCAAGTCGGTGGAAACCAGCTTGGCCGACCAGACCATAACCATCAGTTATGATGCGAAGAAAGTGTCGGAGGAGGATTTGATTGCTGCTCTCGACGGTGCAGGATTCAAGGCACGCAGACTCGCCGAAGGAGAAGTCATCCAGAGGGAGGCCCATGAGTGCAAAGGCGAAGGCGGAGGAGGAGATTGCAAGGAATGACACTCTATCCCAAACTCATCCTCGACGCATTGGCCACCGTCACCTATCCCGGGACGAAGAAAAGTCTCGTGGAGAGTGAGATGGTGGCCGACAATTTGCGCATCAACGGGATGGAGGTCAGTTTCTCCATCATCTTCCCTCGTGACACCGACCCTTTCCTCAAGTCCACCCTCAAGGCGGCTGAGGCGGCCATCCATTTCCACGTCAGCCCAGACGTGGTGGTGAGCATCACACCGGAATACAAGTCGAAACCACGGCCGGAAGTGGAGAAATTGCTTCCCCAGGTGAAAAACATCATCGCCGTCAGTTCCGGAAAAGGCGGGGTGGGGAAGAGCACCGTCGCCGCCAACCTCGCCATCGCTCTTGCAAGGCTGGGATACAAGGTGGGACTGCTCGACACCGACATTTTCGGACCCTCCATCCCCAAGATGTTCGGCGTGGAAGATGCGAGGCCCTACGCCGTGAACGTCGATGGGCGCGACCTCATCGAACCCATTGAGCAATATGGTGTCAAACTCCTCAGCATCGGCTTCTTCGTCAGTCCTGAAACCGCCACGTTGTGGAGGGGGGGGATGGCTTCCAACGCACTCAAGCAACTCATCGCCGATGCCGACTGGGGTGAACTCGACTTTTTCATCCTCGACACGCCACCGGGAACAAGCGACATACACCTCACCTTGTTGCAGACCCTGGCCATCACGGGCGCTGTCATCGTCAGTACGCCGCAGAGCGTGGCACTCGCCGATGCCAGAAAGGGCATCGACATGTATCAGAACGACAAGGTGAACGTCCCCATTCTCGGTCTTGTGGAGAACATGGCTTGGTTCACGCCCGCAGAACTTCCACAAAACAAGTATTACATCTTCGGCAAAGAGGGGTGCAAGAACCTCGCGGCAGAAATGAACATCCCACTGCTGGCCCAAATCCCGCTGGTGCAGAGCATCTGTGAGAGTGGCGACGATGGTGCGCCGGTGGCAGTCACCAGCGACACCGCCACAGGCATTGCTTTCATCAACCTTGCACAAGCCGTCGTCACTGTCACCAACCGCAGAAACAAGGAGAAGGCTCCCACGCAAATCATACATACCAAGAAATGAGCATGTAGCTTTCCCGTCATTGATATTCCGCGCCGACCGTCTGGTCGGCGCGTTTTTCTTCCCTTCGCTCCCGTATGTCCTTACGCACCCGTCGCAGCCCCATGTCATAGTTTTTTTTCATTTTTTTTTCTAAAAAAACAACAACCAATAGTTTTTTTTCCTATATTTGCCAAAACATTCCGCTGTTGATGAATGAGGCAGCAAAAACGAAGAGCACCGATATGAAAAAGACAAGTTTTCTTTACAGGTTTTTCGACTTGTATTACGATGGCTTCAAGCACATGACGCTGGGGAAGACGCTATGGGCTGTCATCCTCATCAAACTCTTCATCATCTTCATCATCTTGAAACTCCTCTTCTTCCCCAATTTCATCAAGAGCAATGCTGCAGAAGGCGAGGAGGCCGAATTTGTGCAAGAGCAAATAGCGGATAGGTAACATAGGAAAACATATTAAACATAATCTTGATGATATGACACAACACTTTCTTTTGACCATCGACCCTGACATGGTGGACTGGGCAAGGGCGCAATTCGCCATTACTGCCATCTACCACTGGTTGTTTGTCCCGCTGACATTGGGTCTTGCCCTCATTATGGGCATCATGGAGACGGTTTACTACCGTACTAAAAACGTGTTCTGGAAAGACACCGCCAAATTCTGGCAAAAACTTTTTGGAGTCAACTTCGCCATGGGTGTTGCCACCGGCATCATCCTTGAATTTGAGTTTGGCACCAATTGGAGCAATTATTCTTGGTTTGTTGGCGACATCTTCGGTGCTCCTCTCGCCATCGAGGGCATCGTGGCCTTCTTCTTGGAGTCCACCTTCGTCGCCGTCATGTTCTTCGGTTGGAAAAAGGTGTCGGCCGGTTTCCATCTTGCCTCCACATGGCTTACTGGGCTCGGTGCTACGTTTTCGGCTTGGTGGATTCTTGTAGCCAACTCTTGGATGCAGTACCCCGTGGGTTGTGAGTTCAACCCCGATACCATGCGCAATGAGATGGTGTCGTTTGTCGACGTGGCATTATCGCCCTTCGCTGTCGACAAGTTCTGCCACACGGTGACATCATCGTGGATCATTGGCGCCCTCTTTGTCGTGGCGGTCAGTGCCTATTATCTCCTGAAGAACCGCGAGCGGCACCTGGCAATGGAGAGCATCAAGATTGCGGCCATCGTGGGTCTTGTCTCCTCGTTGCTGGCTGCTCTCACCGGCGACCATTCCGCTTACACCGTAGGCCAGGTGCAACCCATGAAACTGGCAGCCATGGAGGACTTGCGTGATGGCTCCGAGGGTCAGAGTCTTACCATTTTTGCTTGGGTGAATCCTTTCAAGCAACCCGAATATGAAAAGGGTGGGGAGGCTCCCCTGCGCATAGGTATGCCCAAGATGCTCTCATTCATGGCCACACACGATTTCAACGGCTTCGTTCCTGGTGTGAATGACATCATAAATGGATATATCAACCAGAAAGGTGAGAAAGAGCCCCCACTTGAAGAGAAAATACAACGTGGAAAAATGGCATTCAACGCTTTGGCTGAATATCGTGGCCTTAAGAATGAAGTCAAAGGCGAACCCACCGAGTTGCAGAAACTTGCCTTGCAGGAGAAAGCCAATACCATCAAGGAAAACATGAAGTATTTCGGATACGGATATATCAAGGATGCCAAAGACACCGTGCCTTTCATCCCTATCTGCTTCTATTCCTTCCGAATCATGGTTGGACTGGGATGCCTCTTTATCCTCTTCTTCTGTGTCACACTCTTCATCTATTACAAGAAGGACATCACGACGGGAAAGTGGTGGAAATGGTGCGCCATCGCATTGCTCCCCATGGGGTATGTCGCCAGTGAGTCGGGATGGATAGTGGCGGAAATGGGACGGCAGCCATGGACCATACAGGACATGCTCCCCACATGGGTCGGAGTCAGCGACCTGTCCTCCAATGCTGTCATGTTGACATTCTTCATCTTCCTGGTGTTGTTCACCATATTGCTTGCTGTGGAAATCAACATCCTCTGCAAGCAAATCAAAAAGGGACCGGAATATACTAAATAACAAATCATTAACAAGTAAGGAATGATGAGGCGTGAAGAGAGTTTTAAAGAACTATGGATGTAATCTATTCTTCCAAAATGGCAGTAAAAGTGGACATACGTCCCTTTAACTCCCCTTTAACTCCCCTTTAACTCCCCTTTAACTCCTCTTTAACTCCTGAATAAAAAAATACGATTATGACTTACGAGTTCATGCAACAATATTGGTGGTTCCTGATATCACTTTTAGGGGCACTGCTAGTCTTCCTGATGTTTGTTCAGGGAGCCAACTCAATGATTTTCAGCCTTTCGGGGGATGAGTCGGAAAGAAAGATGCTCGTCAACTCCACTGGCAGGAAATGGGAGTTCACTTTCACCACGCTGGTTACCTTCGGTGGAGCCTTCTTCGCTTCTTTCCCACTCTTTTACAGCACGAGTTTCGGAGGCGCCTACTGGCTGTGGATGGTCATTCTTTTCTCCTTTGTCTTGCAGGCTGTCAGTTATGAGTTCCAAAACAAGTTGGGTAACATTTTCGGGCCAAGACTGTTCCAATGGTTTCTCGTCATCAACGGCATCCTGGGACCGCTGTTGCTGGGAGGTGCCGTGGCCACGTTCTTCAATGGTTCCAATTTCATCATTGAAAAGACAAACATCATCAACAGCGCACAGCCGGTGATCAGTCAATGGGCCAATGCGAGCAACGGGCTTGATGCATTGCTCGACCCTTGGAACATCATCTTCGGACTGGCAGTATTCTTCCTTGCACGCATCTTGGGGACTCTTTATATTATAAATAATGTGGCAGACGAACCGATACGCACCCGTGCACGCAAAAGATTGCTTTACAATGCGGTGACTTTTCTCGTACTCTTCCTTGCATTCCTCGTCCGCACCTTGCTGAAGGATGGGTATGCCTTCGACCCAGGCAAAGGCGTTGTGGTCATGGAACCCAATAAATACCTTCACAACTTGCTGGAGATGCCATTGGTGCTCGTCATCTTCCTCGTCGGCGTGGTGCTTCTGCTCTTTGCCATCTTCAAGACAGTGTGGCAAAAGGACTATATCAAGGGCATATGGCCAGGGGGCATCGGCGTGGTTCTTGCCGTGCTCGCTCTCCTGCTGTGCGCCGGATGGAACAACACGGCTTATTATCCTTCCAACGTAGACCTGCAGAGCAGTCTCACCTTGGCCAACAGTTGCAGCAGTGAGTTTACGCTCAAGACCATGACTTATGTGAGTTTCTTCATCCCCTTTGTCCTCTTATACATTGTCAACGCTTGGTATGCCATCGACAAGAAGAAAATCGACAGGGAGGAAATAGCAACAGATGACCATGCTTATTGAAAAGAGTCTATGAGAAATCTGTTGTCTTGCCTGCTGGCATGGGTTGCGGTGCTGCCCATGCTGGCTCAAAACGAGGTTGACTCGACGATGGTCAAGGTGCGTCTCGAAACAACGATGGGCGACATCGTCATCGCCCTTTCCAACCTCACACCGCTGCATCGTGACAACTTCATACACCATGTGCAGGAAAAGGACTATGACGGTGTGCTTTTCCACAGGGTCATCAAGGACTTCATGATTCAGACGGGAGACATCGCCACAAAGCCTCAGCAACCGGAACCTGTTGTGGGAAAAAATGGCAAAAACACTCCCAAACAACCCAAAGTGAAGAAAGAAGAGCTTACCATCGAGGCAGAGATACGCTATCCACAGCTTTTCCATAAAAGGGGTGCTGTGGCAGCAGCACGAGAGGGAGATGCCACCAACCCGGAGCATAGGTCGTCGTATTCACAATTCTACATTGTCTATGGATGGGATTTCAATCAGGCTCAAGTGGAATATTACACACAGAAGTTTGATTCCGCCTTCAATGGCAAATACAAGTCAACACCTGAGGTGAAGAACGCATACGCCACCAAAGGGGGCACACCGCATCTTGATGGAAACTATACCGTGTTTGGAGAAGTGGTGGAGGGTATGGATGTGGTGGAGAAAATCCAATGCGTGGAGACAGATCCTGCCGACAAACCCAAGGAGGACATTCGCATAGTAAAAGCTGTCATCGTGGAGTGATTCTTTAACGGAGTTGGCGAAGTTATAGGAATGATAGATAACTTCGTCAACTCCTTCTTTTTTGCATAATTTTCAATCTTCAATCTTCAATTTTCAGTATTTTCATTGATTTATGTCAAGAAAGGTGAAAAATTTCATCTTGCTCATAAAATTTTCTCCAAAAAATTTGGTGGGTATGTGGAGAAGTCGTACCTTTGCATTCGCTGCGCTTGAAAATGCAAAGCGAGAGAGTTCTTTGAAAGGATTACATAGAAAGACAGAGAAGTAGTACAAGAAGCAATCGCGCTGCTTGGCTCGCCCCCTGGGGCGTAGTTGTCAAGTGGTCGCGAGGGTGGAAAGATACGAGCCGTTCAATTCAATTTGAAAGGTGCACTTTGAGCTCGATGGAGCGTCCTGGGACAAGAGAGTTTTCCCCGCAAGGGGAGAGCAAAGATACATTAATT
>JAFWSS010000048.1 GCA_017524385.1 Prevotella sp. | reverse complement strand
GCCTCCTGATAGTCCCCGGAAGCTGGGTCGGTGGTGCCCCATACCACTTCGGAAACAGCATCCACGACGTATGTCCACATATAGAGCATGGCTGCCCAGCAGAAGAACTGCACCAAACCCACCTTCCAAAAGGTGGAAGGAGCATTTTTCAGCAATACGAACCAGTTTGCGCTGTCTTTCTTCCCTTCATCCACGGCATGGTACATGGCATACTCCTTTGGCGGCATCTCACGCACTTTCATTGTGGTGTAAATCACACAGAGGATGAGAATGAGCGCACCGATGTAGAACGACCAGATGACCGTATCGGGCACCACGCCTTCGGGAGCGATGTTTGACAATCCTACAGCAGCAAAGATGTAGGGGAAGAGGAAGCCCACCACGCTGCCTGCATTGCAGAGGAACGACTGGATGCTGTATGCCTTGGCTTTCTGCTTTTCGTTCACCATGTCGCCCACCATCATCTTGAATGGCTGCATGGCCATGTTGATGGAGGTGTCGAGGAGCATGAGGGCAAAGAGACCGAAGATGAGCGCAGCGCTCACCGTCATGCCAAAGGAACCGGCATTGGGCAACAGGCACATCACGGCCACAGCCATCGCCGCACCTGCGAAGAGATAGGGGATGCGCCTACCATAGCGACACCACGTCTTGTCGGAGAGAGAACCCACGATGGGTTGAACGATGATGCCCATCAGCGGAGGCAATATCCAAAAGAAACTGAGTGAATGAGGGTCTGCACCCAATGTGCGGAAGATGCGGCTGATATTCGCACTCTGCAAAGCATAGGCAATCTGCACGCCGAAGAAGCCGAAACTGAGGTTCCAAAGCTTCCAAAAACTCAAATCAGGTTTTGTCTTCATAAGATATTTATTTTCTGGTTGTTTCTTTTTTTCTAGTTTTCCTAGGGATACTGGTTTTCCTAGGGACACTAGAGCTACTAGTGACACCATATGGTCAGCGGGTGGTTCCCCTGACGATGAGACGGGTGCGCACGATGCGCTTCTCCACCTTGTCGGCGGGGAGGGAGCCTTCCACCTTGCTGATGAGGATGTCGGCGGCCTCTTCGCCCACCATGGAGCCCCGTTGCTCCACGGTGGTGAGCATGGGGTCGCACGCCACAGCACGCTCGCCGTTGGTGAAGCCACAGATGGACACGTCGTTAGGGATTTTGAGCCCCATCTTTTTCGCCGTGTAAAGGATGCCGATGGCGGTATCGTCGTTGACAGCGAAGAAGGCGTCGGGCCTGTCATCCAAGGAGAGCAACTCCGGGGTGATGACCTCCGCGTCGGCACGGTTGTCACAGAAACGGATGTAACGGTCGTCGGCCGTCAACCCGTGCCTTGCCAATGCGTCGAGGTAGCCGTTGTAGCGGTTCTTGGAAATCTCAAGATGCATGGACGAACCATAATAGGCTATCCTCCTACATCCCGTCTCAATGAGGTAATTGACGGCATTGAAGGCACCCATGTAGTCGTCCACCACCACCCGGTTGCTGTTGAGCCCCGTGCAGATGCGGTCGAAGAAGACGAGAGGCACCCCGGTGTCGATGAGCCATTTGAAATGGTCGTATTTCACCGTATCCTTCGCTTGTGAGACGATGATGCCGCACACCTTGTTCTCATAGAATGACTGGCAGATGCGCACCTCCTTCTCATAGCGCTCGTCGCTCTGCGCCACCATCAGCATGTAGCCTCTTGCCGAGGCCTCCTCCTCAATGCCGCTGAGAATCGACGAGAAATAGAAATGGTTGAGTTGAGGCATGATGACGCCGATGATGCGCACTGGATGGATATGACTGTGGCGGAGCGACTCCGCCAGAAGGTTGGGGGCGAAATTGTGCTCCTTGGCATACGCCTTGATGGCCTCGCGTTTCTCCACGCTGATGCGAGGGCTGTCCTTGAGAGCCCTTGAGACAGTGGCCACGGAGACGCCGAGCGCCTGGGCGATGTCCTTCATCGTGAGTGGAGCATGGTCTTTCATTTGGCTGCAAATATAAGAAAAATTCAAATACGTTGTTCTCCCACCTCTTTTTATATTTCAAATTTGGTCGTGCAAACGTTTGCATAATGATTATTAAAGATTTTTTTTATAAAAAAGTACAATGGAAACAAAAAAAAACTATTTTTGCATTCTGAAAGACGATAAAAACCTCTTACCGTATTAATTCAGATTTTTTACTAACCATACCTAATATAAAACTTAAAAGAAAAATGATGAAGCAGGTACATTTCGCAATTCCTGTTAGGCTACTCAGCCTCTTGTTGGGGCTGTTCCTATCAGCAAGCGCCTTTGGACAGTCAATCACTGTCAATGGCCATGTAAAGGATGCTACCGGTGAAGACATCATCGGCGCCACCGTCCGCGTTGTCGGACAGCCAGGCGGCGTGATCACCGACTTCGACGGTAACTTCACGATTGAAGCAAAGCAAGGCGACATGCTGTCCATCTCCTACATCGGATACGAGACAGCGGAGGTTGCCGCAGCACCTCAAGTGGAGGTACTCCTCCAAGATGACTCCCACTCCCTCAACGAGGTGGTGGTGATCGGTTACGGTGTGGCACGAAAGAACGACCTCACCGGCTCCGTGACTGCACTCAAACCCGATGAGAAGAACCACGGTATGATCACCAACGCCCAGGACATGATCCAGGGCAAAATCGCCGGTGTGAACGTCACCACGGGCGGCGGTATCCCCGGTGGCGGTGCCACCATCCGCATCCGTGGTGGTTCGTCGCTCAACGCCAGTGAAGACCCGCTGATCGTCATCGACGGTCTCGCCATGGACAACGTCGGCGTGAAAGGTGCCGCCAACCCCCTGACGATGGTCAACCCGAACGACATCGAGAGTTTCACCGTGTTGAAGGACGCTTCCGCCACCGCCATCTATGGTAGCCGCGGCTCCAACGGCGTCATCATCATCACCACGAAGAAAGGACGCGCCAACATGGCCCCGAAGGTGAGCTACAACGGCAACGTCTCCTATTCCACTAAGAAGAAGACCCTCGACGTGCTCAATGCCGACGAGTACAGAAACTTCATCAAGAGCTACTACGGCGCCGACTCTGAAGCTGCCGGACTCTTGGGCAATGCCGACACCGACTGGCAGGAAGAACTCTTCCACGGAGCCGTTTCACACGACCACAACATCACCGTGCAAGGCGGACTGCTGCACATGCCTTACCGCATCAGCGCTGGCTACACCGACCAGAACGGTATCCTCAAGACCTCCAACTTCCAACGTGTGACCACCAGCGTGACATTGAACCCCTCCTTCTTCCAGGACCACCTGAAGTTCAACATCAACGGTAAGTTCATGTACGCTCACAACCGCTATGCCAACGAGGCCGCCATCGGCGACGCCACTCGCATGGACCCAACGCATCCCATTTACGACACAGCCGATGCATACAAGAACTACCATGGCTACTGGCAGTGGACCGACAGCGGTGCATCACTCAAGGACAACAACTATCCCACCGCGTGGAACCGCAACACCGTGGCCAACCCGCTCTCAAGACTGATGGAGAAGAACGACCGCGCCAATTCCTACGACTACATGGGCAATGTGGAAGTAGATTACCAGGTGCATGGCTTCGAGGACCTGCGCTTGCATGCCAACGCCAGCGGCGACTGGGCCAACGGCCAGCAGGACACCGACTACGCCAACTGGGGACCCTCCAACTTCTACTATGGAAACAGCGGCTTCTCCTATGAGCAGAAATACAACCTCACCTTCTCCGCCTACGCCCAATACTACAAGGACTTCCTCGAGACCCAGCACTTCGACATCATGGGTGGTTACGAATGGAGCCACAGCAAGCACTCAGGACATTCCTACTACGCAGGTCTTTATCCCTTGAGCACCGCACAGGTCATCACCCACGCCGACGGCACCACCGAACCCGCTGCAGGCAAGCCCTACAACGCTTCCACCGGTGTCTGGAGGACAGAGAACTACCTCGTCTCCTTCTTTGGACGTGCCAACTACATCGCTTGGGACCAACTCATGCTCACCGCCACCGTGCGTCATGACGGTTCGTCAAGGTTCAAGGACCACTGGGCAACCTTCCCATCATTCGCCATCGGATGGAAAATCAACGAACTGCCGTTCCTCAAGAGCGTCAACTGGATGGACGAACTGAAACTGCGTGTCGGATGGGGTAAGACAGGACAGCAGGATGTGAGCAACGACTATCCCTATTTCGCATCCTACAACGTCAACACCAACAATGTCGACGGACGCTATCCCCTCATCGGCATCAACGACAGCGGTCTGCTCTACCGTCCCGACGCCTACAACCAAGACTTGAAATGGGAAACCACGACCACCAAGAACATCGGTCTCGACTTCCAGTTCTTCCACAACAGGGTCAGCGGTAGCGTCGATGTCTATCACCGCAAGACCACCGACCTCATCAACTGGGCTTCCGTCTCGGCTGGTTCCAACTTCCGCAACCAGGTCATCTCCAACATCGGTTCGCTCGTGAACAAAGGTGTGGAGGCATCTTTGACAGTCAGACCCATCGCCACGGAGAAAGTGCAGTGGGAGGTCACTGCCAACTTCACCTACAACGAGAACGAAATCACCGAACTCACCGGCGAGTCGTCGCTCATCCTCACCGGTGGCATCTCGGCAGGTACGGGCAACTCTGTGCAAGCACACACCCCGGGCTATCCCAAGCGCTCGTTCTATGTCTATCAACAAGTGTATGACCAGAACGGCATTCCTCTCGAGGGTGTCTATGTAGACCGCAACGCCGACGGCATCATCAACGACTCCGACCGCTACCTCTACAAGAGCCCCGACGCACCCTACACCGCAGGCCTGAGCTCACGTCTGCAGTTCTGGAACTGGGACCTCGGATTCGGACTCCGCGCCAGCTTCGACAACTACGTGTACTGGGACAAGGAGGCTGGATACTCCAACGTGTCGAAACGCTACGACTCCTCCTTCGGCTATCTGCAGAATGTCATCCCGGGAGCAGTGCAGCGCAACTGGTCTACCTACGACTACCAAATCTCCGACTACTTCGTGCACAACGCATCGTTCCTCAAGTGCGACAACATCACACTGGGCTACTCGTTCAACAACCTCTTCAAGGGTGGTTCATACAACGGCATCACCGGACGTATCTACGCTTCCGCCACCAATGTGTTCACCATCACCAACTATGAGGGAATCGACCCCGAAGTGTTCGGAGGCATCGACAACAACATGTATCCGCGTCCTTTCACACTCCAACTCGGTGTAAGCCTCAACTTCTAAGATTGAAGATTGAAAATTGAAGATTGAAAATTGAAAATAGAACATTATAATATATAGAAGACTATGAACTTAAGATATATCAAAAATCTGATTCCAGCAGCAGCGCTTGTTGTTGCAGGACTGAGTTCTTGCACCGGCGACCTGGACGTGACCCCCATCGACCCCAGTTCGACGATGGTGCCCGACGAGCCATCACTCTTCACCAAATGCTACTCCAACATGGCCTTGCAAGGACAGGGTGGCCAAGGTGGCGACTGTGACATCGACGGTCTGGACGGCGGTACGGCAGGCTTCGTACGCCAACTGTTTAACTCCAACGAATTGACCACCGACGAGGCCATCTGTGCTTGGGGCGACCCGGGCATACCCGCCTTCAACTACAACCAATACGACGCTTCGCATCCCATGCTCAAGGGATTCTACTACCGTCTATATACGGGCATCGCCTACTGCAACCACTACCTGGAGGTCTGCGCTGGTGCCGACGCCACACGCGAAGCTGAGGTGCGCTTCCTCCGCGCCCTGTACTACTATCACCTGATGGACGCCTTCGGCAACGTGCCTTTCGCCACCAAGCTGATGTCAACACCGCCGGAGCAAATCAGCCGCCCCGAACTCTTCAAGTGGATTGAGAGCGAACTGCTGGAAGTGAAAGACCTGATGATGGCTCCCGCAGCACGCAAGGACACCGACAGCGGCTATGGCCGTGCCGACCAGGACGCCGCCAACCTGCTGCTGGCCCGCATGTACCTCAACGCCGAGGTCTACACCGGAACCGCACGCTGGAACGAAGCCAAGGAATATGCAGAGAAGGTCATCAACGGCCCGCACAAACTTTGGACTCAAGGCATGAACGGATGGAGCGCCTACCAGATGCTCTTCATGGGCGACAACGGCAGCAACGGCGCTTCCGTGGAGGCCATCCTCCCATTGCTCCAAGACGGCATCAAGACCACCGCATGGTGTACAACCCTCTTCCTCATGGCATCCACTTGGAAAGCCGACATGGACACCGAGAGCAACCTCAACACCAGCGAACTTTGGGCTGGCAACCGTGCAAGACCGCAACTCGTGGCCAAATTCTTCCCCAACAACGACGCACCACAGGTGAAAATCAGCGACATGGCGATGGCTGCTGGCGACGACCGCGCACTCTTCTACGGAATCGACCGTGAACTGAACATCTCCACTCCGAGCGAATTCACCTCCGGCTATTCCGTGGGCAAGTTCCGCAACACCTACGCTGGCAACGGAAGTCCGCACAACTCACAGTTCATCGACGCCGACTTCTTCCTCATGCGCTCTGCAGAGGCTTACCTCATCGCCGCAGAGGCTGATGCAAGACTCAACGGCGGTACCACGACTACAGCAGGTGCCAACTACATCAATGCACTGCGCCAACGTGCACACACCACAACGGGGAGCAGCTACACCCTCAACCAGATTCTCGACGAGCGTTCACGCGAACTTTATTTCGAGGGATTCCGCCGCACCGACCTCATCCGCTACGGATACTTCGGAGGTTCCAACAGTGGAGCATACCTCTGGGAGTGGAAAGCCGGCGCACAAAACGGTGCTGCCTTCTCGGCCGACCTCAACATCTTCGCCATCCCTGATGAGGATGTCAACGCCAACCCCAACCTCAAGCAGAACCCAGGATATTGAAAATTGAAAATTGAAAATTGACAATTATGAAGACTATATTCAAATCAACCATACTGCTGGCTGTTGCTGGGCTCTTCGTTCTCACCTCCTGCGATGATGACAACGAATCGAACCCCACACTGACGATGCCCACACAGTTTGTGCTCAACAATCCTGCCATCACCGGCAATGTGGATTTGCAAAAATCGCAAGCTGTGGCTCTCACATGGTCACAGCCAAGACCATACAATGATTTCGACGCACCTGTCGTTCCTACATACAAAGTGCAAATCTCACCGACAGGGTCGTTCAACAAAGAATACGACGCCACATTGGAAGACAATACCGGCGCCGACTTCTTCACACTCGATGAAAGCTACACCAATGGCCAGAACGTGGAAATCAACACCGAAACCATCGACAGGAAACTTGTACAACTGTGCCTCTGGGAGGATGCTTCCAAAGTGCCTGCCCTGCTCGACCTGGCCATACGCGTCAAAGCTTGCATACAAGATGCCGGATTCCATGAGTACTACCCCATCTATTCCAATGTGGTCAATCTGAAGGCCGTGCCCTACTACATCGAACTCAAACCGGCAGAGCCGATCATCTGGTACATGGTGGGCAACTGCATCGGCAGCGCTTCATGGAGCAATGGTGGCGACCAGGTAGGCAAGGGTCTCGTGCCCATGTTCCTCGTACCCAACGAGCAGTACGATGCCGCCACGGGCGGCGGTCTCACCACCTTCACCGGTTACTTCCCCGAGGATGGACAATTCAAGTTCGTGCTCACTCCCGGCAGCTGGGACGACCAACTCAACTTCACCAACGTGAAGAACCCGGGCAGCTTCCTCGTGGATGCCGACGGCGACAACCACAACATCGGAATCGGTGTCGCAGGCTACTACACCATCAAGGTGGACACCAGGACCAACGACATCACCATAGAAAAGTACGAGGATCCCGTGAAAGTTTATCCGCAACTCTGCGTTGCCGGCACTTTCAACGAGTGGGGCGACAGCGACATGACTCCAGTGTTCACCCTCGACGGAGCAGAGAACCATATCTGGTCGTATGAGGTGAATGGTGGTGACAAACTCAAGGTGAAGATTCCTGGCAGTTGGGAAACCAACTGGGGATACAAGAGCGGATTGGCAGGAGAAGCCGATGGCGACGGCAACCTTGTGGTGCCTGAAGGCAAATACCTGTTCCTCTTCAATGACATCACCGCCGACTACATGCTTATCAATCTATCCGAATAACCCTTATTTAAGAATACTATCATGACAAAGAAAATATTATTGGGATTGGCTCTTGTAGCTTCGTTGGCCGCTTGTACCGACGACTACAAAGACTGGCTCGACCCACAAGTGGTAGGCCAACCTCAAACGGTTTCCTTCGGCGATGGCAGCATCACCACGGTGGGAGTCATTGACCTCAACAACGTCACAGATGAAAACGTAAAGGTTTGCACCATCACTGCACCGACAGCCTCTAAAGAAGGCTTCGAACCCATATACTCCATCTCCATCGACGATGCCAGCTTCGACATCTCTGCCGACGGAGCCATGTCTGTTGCCGACCTGCAGGCATGCGTCATCAACCAGTATGGCAACTGTCGCCCCGTGGAACGTGGCATCCAAGGAACGGTCAGTATGTGGCTCACTGACGGCACTACTACTGTGAAGACTGCAACATCGGCTCCCTTCACTCTTTGGGTCATTCCGAAGGCTCCCGTCATCGAAACAGCCTATTACCTTACAGGCTCCATCAATGGTTGGGACAACACTGACACGACCTACAAACTCACCAACGATGGCAGCGACCCGTATGACAACCCAATCTTCAAGTTGCGCATACCAGCCACCGAAGACGGCAGCAACATCGAGTTCAAGATGACACCTGAGAGTGGTATCGGCGGTGACTGGAGCGGCTGTCTGGCTGCTGGCAGTGAGGAAGGTAGGTTCAACTACAACAACGACGGTGGCAATTTTGTCATTACTGCCGACCCGGATGCCCTCTTCTATGACATCACCTTCAACATGCTTGACCAGACATGGACTGCTACGCCCGTGGGCTTCAATGAGTTCATCTATGAGATTGGCAACGAGAGCAACTGGAGCGAGCCTCATGCCCTCCATGGTGATGGCAATGGCACCTATACTGCCGTCATATACCTTGACGGAGAGTTCAAGTTCAAGCCTAACAAAGACAACTGGGAAGGCGACTGGGAGAAGGCTTCAGGAGATGCTACCAGCGGTACGCTTACACCCGACGGTGGTCCAAACGTGGATGCAGTAGCCCCAGGCTTCTATTACATCAAGGTTGATTTGAAGGAAATGACCTATGCACTCACATCAGTATCCTCCATCAGCATCATCGGTTCCGTCAAAGGCAATTGGGACACCGACGTGGACATGACCTACAACGAATCGCTGAAATGCTGGGAGGCTCGGGAGACACTCAACGCAGGCGAATTCAAGTTCCGTCTCAACCACGACTGGCCCATCAACTGGGGTGGCGCCTTCGACAACCTCGTTCAAGATGGTGCCAACCTGCAACTTGCAGCCGACGGTCCATATATCATTCGCCTCTATCTCAGTGACGAGGCTCCTGCACACTGCACCGTCAAAGCAGACAGCGGCTATCCTGATTTCTTCTATGAAATAGGCAACGAGGGCGGTTGGAGCACCAATCACGCTCTGGCTGGCAACGGAAGCGGACTGTATCAAGGCTACTACTACCTCGACGGCGAGTTCAAGTTCAAGCCCAACGCTGACAACTGGGAAGAAGACCTGGAGTATGTGGACGGCACCACGATGGGCGGCACCTTGCAGTCATCCGGAGGTCCCAACTGTCCTGACCCAGGTGCAGGCTTCTACCAAATCAACCTCGACTTGACAGCATACACATACAGCCTCGTACGCATTGACGCCATCGGCATCATCGGCGGCTTCAACAGCTGGCAAAGCGATGTGGACATGACCTATAACAAGGACGCAGGTTGTTGGGAGGCTACCACCACCATCGACTCCGACACCGCACTGAAATTCCGCGCCAACCACGATTGGGCCATCAACTGGGGTGGCGACGTGAACAACCTCACACAGGATGGCGCCGACCTCAATGTCGCAGCAGGAACATACAAGTTCCAGCTCTATCTCAGCTATCAAGGCAACAACCGCGTGGTCATCACCAAGCAGTAAACAAGTTGGCTCTAACTAAAAAAGCAAAATGACAATGAAAAGATTCAATTATATCCTTGCCATGGTGGCACTCCTTTTCGGAGTGTCCACCGCTGTGCAAGCGCAAGATGCGGACGAATACTATCCCCATAATTTCATCTCGGTGCAGGGCGGCGGACAGGTGACCCTCACCCACTATGACATCATGGACCTCTTCACGCCTCAGGTGGCTGTCTCCTTCGGACGTTTCTTCAACCCGAAGGTGGGCGCTCGCCTACACGTCCAGGGCTTCGACACAAAGGGCGGATTCCAGAAAGACCGCTTCCCAGGCCTCACCGATGACGTCGACTACACCTTCAAGGCCGTCACTGGCGACATCGACCTGTTGATGAACATGTCGAACATCATCAGCCCCAACCGTGCCTCACAGAAGTTCAACTGGTTGTTGATTGCCGGCTTCGGCGTCAACTACGGATGGGACTTCGACGAGTTCAAGGGCATCGTCAAAGGCATGACTGCCGGCAACAACTTCTACCATGGTCCTGAACTCTGCGGCACCAAGCACAGCAGCTACAACGGACGCTTCGGCACACAGTTTGAGTTCTGCCCCAGCCGCAGCCTCGGCATCAATCTCGAACTCGACGCCAACTACAAGAACGACGTCTACAACCTGAAGGCCAACTACGACCCCGACTGGCAGATTTCTGCACTGGTGGGCCTGACCTTCAAGTTCGGCTTCAAGAAGAAGGCTCCTGTCGTAGTGCCGCCTCCCGTGGTGGTAGAGGAACCAGAGCCCGTCGTGATTGAAGAAAGACCGGAGCCCGTGCCCAAGGTGGAGCCGCAGAAGAAAGAGCCTGTACCTCTCGTGAAAGAAGAACCGCTGAGAGAGACCTTCTTCTACATCATCCGCGAGTCAGACCCGTCTCCCGACGTGACCCTCAAGAAGATTGTAGACTGGTGCAACAAGTACCCAGGCAAGACCATCAGCATCAAGGGATATGCCGACAGAGGCACCGGCAACCCGCGCATCAATGTGGGTTACGCCAAGGCACGTGCCGAGAAGGTGGCCAAGGCCCTCGAAGAAAGAGGCATCTCACGCAGCCGCATGACGGTGGAGTCCTTCGGCGACACCGTGCAACCCTTCCCCGAAAACGACCGCAACCGCTGCGTCATCGTCGTAGGAGAATAATTACCTTGTGCAACAAACAGAGCGGGATGCCACACGGTGGCGTCCCGCTTTTTACCACCACAATCACTTTCGTATGAAAAAAATTTACTCACTACTCATCATCCTGCTGGCCATGACATCAAGCCAGCCCGCTAAAGCCCAAGGGTGGCCATCCGACTACGACGGCGTGATGCTCCAAGCATTCTACTGGGACTCCTTCACCCCATCGCAATGGAGAACCCTCGAGGCGCAAGCCGGAGACATCGCCTCCTATTTCTCGCTCGTGTGGGTGCCCCAAAGCGGCAAAGCCGCCAACAACCCATCCATGGGCTACGACCCGCTCTATTGGTACAACCAGAACAGCAGTTTCGGCAATGAGGCAGAACTCAAGTCGATGATTCAGACCTACAAGTCGTTGGGCACGGGCGTCATCGCCGACGTGGTAGTCAACCACCGCGGCAACCTGAGCAACTGGGTGGATTTCCCCACCGAAACCAACCCCTACGACGGCAAGACCTACCAGATGGGCTCTACCGACATCTGCCGCGACGATGACAACGGCGCCACACTCAACTGGGCCAACAACAACGGCTACCAACTCAGCACGAACAACGACACAGGCGAAGGCTGGGGCGGCATGCGCGACCTCGACCACAAAAGCCAAAACGTGCAGGACAATGTGAAGGCCTACCTGAAATACCTGCTCAACTATCTCGGCTACACCGGCTTCCGCTACGACATGGTGAAAGGCTACAGCGGCTCCTACACCGGACTCTACAACTCCGACTGCGGCGTGGCCTACAGCGTGGGCGAGTGCTGGGACGGCACCAACACCATCAAGAACTGGATTGAGGCCACACGCACCAACGGCGAAATCCAAAGCGCTGCCTTCGACTTCCAGTTCCGCTACACCGTGCGCAACGCCATCAACAAGAAAGACTGGACACAGTTGGGCAAGCAAAACGAAGGCAACTGGCCGCTGATGAGCAGCAACTACCAGAACGGTGCCTATAGACGCTACGCCATCACCTTCGTGGAAAACCACGACACCGAGCGCCGCTCCAACGCCGCACAAGACCCCATCGTGCGCGACACCATCGCCGCCAACGCCTACCTCCTCGCCATGCCCGGCACACCCTGCGTGTTCATGACCCACTGGCTCGACTGCAAGAAGGACATCAAGATGATGATCAACGCCAGAAAGGCCGCAGGCATCAACAGCATGAGCAGCTATGCCAACTTCGCCAACAACACCGGTTACTACGCCGTGAAGGTGGACGGCACGAAGACCAGCCTCCTCGCCGTCGTGGGCAACAACGTCGACGCCTATGCCCCCAACCAGAATTTCCAGCGCATCCTCTCCGGTCATCACTACGCCTATTACATGCTGAAGAGCGCTGAACAAGCCTGGGTGGACCTCCCCAGCGGCACATACGACGGGGCGCAGACCGCCACACTCACCGCTGTGAGCGCCAACGACAACGCCCGTGTCGTCTACACCACCGACGGCAGCAACCCCACGCCGCAAAGCACGCAAGTAGCCAGCGGAACCACCATCAACCTCCCGGTCGGCACCACCACGCTGAAGGCTGCACTCCTCGTCAACGGGGCTGTGGGAGCCATCGTCACACGGCAATACACCGTCACCGACTTCGAGCCTTACAACTTCACCGCCTACGTCAACACCGACGCCGTGGGATGGAGCAGCGTCAACTTCTGGACTTGGGGCGGCGACAACAGCCACTCTCCCGCCAACAACAACTGGCCCGGCGACAAGGTGACATCCACTGTCAGCATCGATGGCAGAAACTGGTTTGCCAAGTCCTTCCGCATCAACAGCGCAACCGATGAGGTGAACTTTGTCTTCAGCACCAACAGCGGGTCGCCACAGACCGTGGACATCAACGGCATCAAGCAAGACACCTTCTTTGAAATCTCCTCAGAGACCGAAGGTGGCAAGAACAAGGTCAACATCCTCACCACAGGCATCAAGCCTACCATCGCCAGCGAGGCAGCACCCTCAGCCGACATCTACAGCATCGACGGCAGACTCATCCGCCGCGGTACGCCGGGAACCACCCCGCAACAGATGACTCAGGGACTCCCCGCAGGCATCTACATCATGGGGCACAAGAAAGTCATGGTGAAGTAGATTGAAGATTGAAAATTGAAAATTGAAGATTGAAGATTGAAAATTGAAGATTGAAGATTTGGAGCAGCGAGAGCAGAGTCAAGCTGCTTGAACTCTGCCGAGTCGCGACAAAAATCAGCGAAGCTAAGATTGAAAATTGAAGGTAGCCAACCGTTGTGACGGTTGGCTACCTTTTTCCGTGTGGCAAGAACGACAAGGATATTTCGGTGCTGCACGGAGAATTTCAGCAATCACTATTTTGAAATCCTTACCAAGAGCGAGGTGTCGCAGCGACGAAGGATTTCTATCATTTTGGCTTCGTCGAAGGCGATGCACCCACCTGTGTATCTCCTCGGGCCTTTGCAATGGATGAAGATGTTGCTGCCATCGGGCCAGTGACAAGCGGCATTGAAATCGGTGGTCAAACCATAGTTGTACTGCGGCACCAACTTGTACATCTCCTCGCCGTGGCATTTATGCTTCACTTTCGACACGTCAATAATCTTGTTGTAATACTCACAGTTGTCGTCACAGGCATAGGTGGTGGGCGTCACATTAATGTAAGGGAACTTCGTGCCAGGGTTGGCTTTCACACCGAAAGCCTTCAACACGTGAAGAGTGCCCGTGGGGGTTTTGAAATCGCCCTCGCCCTTTTTCACGATGCCATTCTTGCCGATATCCACAGAGGTGACAAATATCACCTCGTCGTCGATGGTGAGCCTTGCCGTAGCCTGACTGCCATGGACATCATACACCTCCAACAACTGCCCTTTCTTGGCATTCGCGTCAAAAGTGGCGTTTTTGTCTTCCTTATCATTTGTCTCATTCACGCCTTCCTCATCTTTTATCTCACACACGCCTTCCTCGTCTTTCTTATCAATCATATCAACTGTGTCATTCAAGCCAATGTTGTCATTCTTGTCAATGGTATTCATCTCGACTTCATTGTCCTTTTTTTCAACTCCTTTGCCGTCATTGTTGCACGACAGCAACGCACTTGCACCGCAGATGAGGATGGCGGAGAAAATCCATAAAAATTTCTTACTCATATTATTAGTTTTACATAACTTATACGACTTATCAGTCTAAAATATCCACAAGCTACTTATCACAGACAAAAGTACTATTTTATTTCGAGATACCGAATCTTTTTCTACTTATTTTTCAATACGTCCCTTTCAGCATTTTCAGTGTGCCTCTTCAGTTTTATATAGTGCCAGGACTCGACGCCGTGCAGATGATCGCCATCTCCTTTGTCTGTTGATTTAAATCAAAAAACATTATTTGGCCTGACCTAACGGCACAAAGAATCGACCGATTGCTTGCATGTGCGCAAAAAAAAGAAGTACTTTTGTAGCCAAAATATCAATATGTAAACAACACAAAAGCTATTGATCAGAATTCTGCAAATCACTCATACAAAGAACCATATTGACAAACTATAATCAACAGGACAAACAAATTAAAGAAAAATTTTGAGTCATCTTATTACAAAATGAAAGAAAAAGGTTTATTAATGCTTGCTTTCCTGCTCAGCATCGCACAGGGAATCAAGGCTTGGGATGGTAACGGCACAGCCGAAAGCCCTTACATCCTTGCCAATGCGGACGACTGGGCTGCGTTCGCCAACAAGGTCAACGATGGCACTTATGCCGACAAACATTTCAAGTTGTCTGATACATAGGACAACAACGCTGCGGCGGTCACCGCCACCGTAGCGGCCGCACCTTACGGAAGGACGGCTCATGGAACACGCTCTGCCTGCCATTCGATGTGGACGACCTGAAAGGCACGCCGCTTGAGGGAGCCACCGTCAAGACAATTGCCGCATCCGACTTCGACAGGGCGACGGGCACGCTGACGCTCTACTTCAGCGACAACCGCCATACCATGGCGGCCGGCATTCCATACTTAGTGAAGTGGACGACAACGGGACAGGACATCACCGACCCCGTATTCCATGATGTTGTCATCGAAGCAAATGCCAGCACCATAGGCAGCCAGTATGTAGACTTCGCAGGCACATTCTCACCAGCAGGACTGGAGCAGGACAACCGCTCGGTGCTCTTCTTGGGCGAAAACAACACGCTCTACTATTCCAGCAAGGATATCAACGTGAACGCTTGTCGCGCCTACTTCCAATTGCATAACAGCATCACGGCCATCGATTTGAACACCTCGGGCGACATAAACGGCGATGGCTCCATCAATGTGGTCGACGTGACTTTGCTGGTGAACTACATCTTGGGGAATGAAGTACAAGACGCCATCCTTGAGAATGCCGACGTCAATAACGACGGAGAGATTTCCGTGACCGACGTGACGGCATTGGTGAACCTCATTCTCCGTGGAGGCAGCGACATCCTGAACTTGGTGGTCACCGGTGCCGACGGCATCACCTTCGGTGGGGCTGGCAACGGACCGGCGAGAGCGAGGATTCAGTGATTAAGGGAGTTCTTGCAAACAACTCCTTCAAAACTGTCGATTTATTAAATAACCAGAAACGGCTGAACAAACATCATTTTGTTCAGCCGTTTCTTTTTTTCAATATTTTCAGTATCCCTTTTCAGTTTTATCACACAATAAAGATGTGTTCATACGCGTTTCAAAAAGGTAACACCTTTAGCTTCGCCAAAGAGTGTCAGGCCTGGAAAACAAAGATATGTCAGCACCCACACAAAGCGACCAGCGCACTTCACTGTTGCGCAAAAACATCCTCGGCTCCTTCCTCATCAAGGGATGGTCGGCCGTGGTCGTGTTGCTGATGGTGCCCGTCACGCTGAAATGCTTGGGAGAATACAAGAACGGCGTGTGGCTCACCATCAGCAGCATCCTCATGTGGATAGACTACATGGACATCGGCCTGGGCAACGGCCTGCGCAACAAGTTGGCGGCACACCTCGCACACGGAGAGACAGAACGCGCACACTCCCTCGTGTCATCCACCTTCGCCATGCTGACCTACATCATGATCCCCATCCTCGCCATACTGCTCATCCTGGTGGCGCTCCTCGACACCTACGGTTTCCTCAACGTGTCACCAGGGAAAGTGCCTGACCTCGACGCCGTGCTGATGGTCACCATCTCCTTTGTCTGCTCCACCTTCATCTTCAAACTCATCGGCAATTTCTACATGGGCCTGCAACTGCCCGCCGTGAGCAACCTCCTCGTCGCCATAGGACAGACCCTTGCACTGGCAGGGTGCTACCTGGTGTATCTGTCGGGCAGCCATTCGCTGATGCACATCGCCCTGGTGAACACCGCCGCACCTTTACTCACCTATGTGCTCGCCTACCCCGTCACGTTCTATTACAAATACCCCCAGTTGCGACCACAATACAAGCTCGTCAACCTCTCCGAAGCGAAGAGCGTGATGACCATGGGGGTGAAGTTCTTTGTCATGCAGATTTCGAGCGTGGTCTTGTTCTTGACATCCAACATCTTGATATCCAAACTGTTCTCACCCGCCATGGTGACACCCTACCAGATAGCCTACCGCTATTTCAGCCTGATGCTCGTCGCGTTCACCGTCATCTGCATGCCCTTCTGGAATGCGACGACCGACGCCTACGAGCGCTGCGACATGGCATGGATACGCTCGGCCAACAAGAAGATGAACGTGATGACCCTCCTCATCCTCATCTCCATGGTACTGATGGTGGCCGTCTCCCCATGGGTTTACGACATATGGATTGGCGACGAGGCACACGTCGGCATCCCCATGAGCATCGCCATGGCCGCCTACATCTTCATCCTCATCTACAGCATGAGATACAGCTATTTCATCAACGGCATAGGCAAACTCTGGCTGCAACTGGTTTTCACCGTCTCTGCCGCCATCCTGTTCATCCCGCTGGCATACTTCACAGCCCGTTGGTCGCACAACATCATCTGGTTCATGGCCGTGATGTGCCTCGTCAACCTCCCCGGCCTGGTGGCCAACCGCATACAATTCCAAAAACTCATCAACGGCACAGCTCAAGGCATATGGAACCGATAACGACCACGCAACATCCCCGTATCGCCATCCTGATGGCCACCTACAACGGTGAGAGATTTCTTGCCGAACAGATAGCCTCCATCCTGGGCCAAGCCAATCACGACTGGCACCTTTACATCCATGACGACGGGTCGAAAGACAACACGGTCAACATCCTCAACGACCATGCGAGGAAACATCCTGACGAAATCACCGTGCTGGATTATCCTCCCCAAGGAGGTGCACTTTCCAATTTCATGAGCCTTCTTGAAAGGGTGGAGGCCGACTACTACATGTTTTCCGACCAGGACGACGTGTGGATGCCGGAAAAGGTTGAGTTGACGCTGCAAAAAATGCGGGAGATGGAGAAAACCTATTCCGCCAACGTCCCATTAGTAGCATTCTGCGACTTGAAAGTGGTGAACAGCCGGTTGGAAGTGAAGGATGCCTCTTTCTTCCATGCACGAGGCATCGAGCGGATGGTGTTCAAAGAGCGGTTCTTCCATTTGACCAACATGGTGCCCGGATGCACCATGCTGTTCAACAGAATCGCAAGAGACACCGCCAGCCCTTATCAAGAAAGCAAATACATCATACACGATTACCATATCATCCTGAATGCATTGGCCCATGGTGGACACATCGCAGGAATCCCCCAACCACTCATCTCCTACCGGCAACATGACGACAATGTAGTCGGTGCCGGCGAAAAGAGTGACACTGTCGGCAACAGGCTGAAAAGCCTTGGTGACGTCTTCAGGGAAAACAAAGAGCGCTATCAAGCTGTCAAAAGCATCACAGGACTGTCCCTCTTCACCTATCTCATCATCAAAATCCAGTCTCTTCTCCTAATCAGCAGAAAATGAAAAAGATTTGTATCTTCACCATAGTTGCCAAGAATTATATCGGATTGGCCCAAATCCTGGAATCTTCCATCATCAGGTTTCATAAAGACACGGTGGACTTCCATATCATTGTCGCCGATGAATTCCCTTCGAAAGAACAAAAGACACCCGACAACGTCGTTTGCGCCAAACCTATCACAGGCTATTCCGAGGAAGAATGGCAGGATATGTCTTTCAAATACACGCTGACGGAATTCTGCACCGCCATCAAGCCGGCTGTCTTCCAATATTTCTATGACAAGCAATATGAGAAGGTCATCTACTTCGACCCCGACATCTATGTCTTCTCACCACTGACGAAGATATTCTCTGCATTGGACACTCACGACATGGTGCTGACCCCCCATGTGGCAGACCCCCATCCCATATACCAGGGAGAAGACGAGTGGGCGATATGCGTGACAGGCATCTTCAATCTCGGCTTTTGTGGCAGCAGAAACGCCGACAGCACAAAAAAACTGATGCAATGGTGGCGTATCAGACTGACGGGCCAGGCTTTCTGCGACAGGACTGTCGGAACTTTCACCGACCAGAAATGGATGGACTGGGCACCGGCGTTCCTAGGTGACAAGCTATGCGTGATGAGAGACCTCGGCACCAACCTCGCTCCTTGGAACATCTTTGAGCGTGAGATATACCAGCATGACGACCACACGCTTTGGGTCAGACCACGACACAATGACGGCGACACGACTCCCTCGCCATTGGTCTTCGTCCATTTTTCGGGTTATGATTATAAAATGCTCCTCAAGGATGTCATTTCCCATCAGCGCCTGTCAAACCCGGAGAAACATGCCGACATGGGGTTGGCCACCCAAATCTATCAAGATGCTTTGAGAAAAGGGAAAGAGACCTTCCTTGCCTATATGTCACTGGAATACTCTTACAACCAGTATGACAATGGTTGCAAAATAGAAAACTTCCACCGTCGGTTATACAACGGGCTCAAGAAAGAAGGCTACGAAACAGGCAACCCGTTCTCCACAGGCAAACAGTCGCTCTTCCATATCCTTCAGAAAAAAAACATGTTGGTCAAGGAAAGCATAGACAAGTTGACACCCAAGAATTATTCCGATTATGGCAAGAAACTAAGCATGCTCAACCGACTGTTCCATACCCTCTACAAAATAATGGGCTATCACCGATATCCATTGTTCATCAAGAGCCTCCACCATTTCTCACAACCGGAAAGCCATACTTTCCTGATTCCTAAGAATTCTTTCCCGAAATCAAAACAACAAGGCCATCCCCTATGATCTACATCAACGGACGATTCCTCACACAACCCATGACCGGGGTGGAGCGCTATGCATACAACATCTGCAAGGCCTTGGCCGAACTCCAGCAGCATTTCACCATCGTCTGCCCCAAGGCACCGATAGCCGACTGCTATGATGTGAGCGGGATGGACGTGGTGCACTACGGCTTCGGCAACTCCCATCTCTGGGAGCAGTTTGTCCTCCCCTTCTTCTTCATCGGCAAGAAAGACTATGTGGTGCTGAGTTTCACCGGCTTGGGTTCCATCCTGCTACGCAACAAGGTGATGACCGTACACGACCTCTCCTTCTTGGAAAACCCCTCATGGTTCTCACGCGCCTATTATTGGTGGTACAAGATGATGACCCCCTTGGCGGTGCGCACCTCCCGGCACATCATCACCGTCAGTGAGTTTTCCAAAAGCGAAATCCTGCGCTTCTATCCCTTTGTCAAGCCTTCCAAGGTCAGCGTGCTTTATCCGGCAGTGGACACACGTTTTTTCCAATCATTCGACTTGCAAGATGCTCCCCAGGAGCGCTTCGCTCTGACGGTGTCGTCGCTTGACCCTCGCAAGAACTTCCTGCGCCTGGTGGAAGCCTTCGAGGGCATAGAGGGTTGCAAACTCTACATCGTAGGGAATGCCAACAGGGTGTTTGGAGGAAAAGGCGGGAAAGACCTGGAGAAAGGCAACGTGAAAATACTGGGCAGGGTGAGCGACGAAGAATTGCTGCGCCTCTACCACCAAGCCGAATGCTTCATCTTCCCCTCCATCTACGAGGGCTTCGGCCTACCTCCACTTGAGGCTATGGCCTGCGGCTGCCCCGTCCTGGCCGCCGACATCCCTGTCGTGCACGAAGTGTGCGCCGACGCCGCACTGTATTTCGACCCTTATGATGTGAAGAGCATCCACGAGGCCATTTGCCATTACCTCGAACACTGCGAAGCCCTCAAGCCCCAACTGCGCGAGAAAGGTTTTTCCCGTTGCCAACGCTACTCGTGGGAAAAGACGGCAAAGGCCGTCATGGAGATTGTGGAGAAAGTGTAAAAATGATGAAAGGCCCTAAGAATTGTGCTGCAATATGTTGCAGCAAAAAAGGACGATGAGGAAGGAGGCTTAGGGAGAAACGGGAGGTCTGCTGACGTGAAGACAGGCTTGAGGTTCGTAAATGCAAAATAAAAAACTCATCTTTTATTTTGCTTTTCGCTCACCTTGCACTATTTTTGCAAATGAAACCTACAAAGCAAGAACGATGGAACAGCAAAAGCCTAAGCGAATCCCTTATGGAAAGCAAAACTGGGAGGACGTACGTCTCCAAAATTGTTATTACGTGGACAAGACCCGTTTCATTCCTGAGATAGAAGCGGCCAATGATTTCTTTTTCTTCATCCGCCCCCGCCGCTTCGGCAAATCGTTGCTGATGAGTATGCTGCGCCAATACTACGACGTGCGCAAGGCTTCGCTTTTTGAGCGTCTCTTCGGTGACTTGTGGATAGGCCAACATCCCACCAAAGCCCACAACACCTATTTGGTGCTTTACCTCAATTTCGCAGCCTTCTCCGGTGGACTGGAGGGATACAAGGAGCGGATGGACGATTATTGCAACATCCGGTATGTGTCGTTCTTGCGAAGCTATGCTGACTGCTTCCCTCCCAATGTGGAGGAGGAGCTCAATATGCGTGAAGGTGCCGCCAACCAACTTAGTTTCTTGGTGGACGCATGTGACAAGGCGAACCAACAGATTTACCTCTTCATCGATGAGTACGACCATTTCATCAATTCCATCCTCTCCAATCCCGGCACAGAAATCGGCTACAAGGCGGAGACTCACGGCACAGGAGCCTTCCGCGCCTTCTTCGATGCCGTCAAATCTGGTACGGATGGGGCCATCAAGCGCCTTTTTGTCACCGGTGTGAGTCCCGTGACGATGGACGACTTGACCAGTGGTTTCAACATCGGCACCAACTACACCATGCACCCCAAGTTCAACGCCATGGTGGGCTTCACCGAAGAGGAGGTGCGCGAGATGCTCGACTACTACCGTCAGCACTACCCCTTCCGCCACACTACCGACGAACTACTCGACATTATGAGGCCATGGTACGACAACTACTGCTTCTCAGTGAAATGCCTTAACGAACCTCCTATGTACAATAGCGACATGGTGCTTTATTTTGTCGACAAATACAAGGATGCCGAGGGATGCCTGCCCGATAACATGCTCGACACCAACATCCGTACGGACTACAATAAGCTGCGGATGCTCATCCGCAAGGACAGGGGCTTCCAGCACGACGCCTCCGTCATCCAGCACATCGTGGAGACAGGAGGCATCACCGCCAAACTCAAGGACTCGTTCCCCTCGGAGACCATCACCCAGCCAGACAACTTCGTCTCACTGCTCTACTATTTCGGCATGCTCACCATCGCTGGCACTCGTCGGGGGCAGATTGTGTTCCGTATCCCTAACCAGGTGGTTCGCGAGCAGATATACGGATATTTGACAGAAGCCTATCGCGACAACGAACTCTCCTTGGATGAATGGCAACGCAACCTCCTATTGGAAAATATGGCCATAGACGGTGACTGGCGACCCTTCTTCGAGTATCTGTCGGCCACACTCAAGCGTTTCGCCTCGCAGCGCGACCTGCAAAAGGGCGAGGCTTTCGTCCATGGCTTCACCCTTTCCCAAACCTGCATGGGCAGTTTCTATCTCCCCATCTCCGAACTGGATGCAGGCGTGAAACCCCGTATCCCCCAGGACGGGCAAGTGGCCATAGGCGGCTACGCCGACATCTACCTGCAGCCCATGCTCGGCATCTACCCTGACATCGAGCATTCATACGTGCTTGAATTGAAATACCTCTCCTCCAAGACCACCGACGCCGAGGTGGCCACCGCCCGTGAGACAGCCATCGACCAACTCACTCGCTATGCCCGCAGCGTCGCAGTGGAACGCACCATCGGCCACACCCAACTTCACCGCCTCATCCTCGTATGGCGCGGAATGGACCTTGCCATGGCAGAAGAATTATAGGCGGGAACTGGGATTCCAACGATAACGGCCACTCCATACGACAGCCCCCTTGGCCTTGACGGTCAAGGGGGCTGTCGTATCCATTATCTGCAAGGAAACTTTCCCAAGCCTATATCTTGTCGATTTTGAGCGTCTGGTCGCAATACTCCATCACGGCGGGCCTGTGGGTGATGAAGATGATGGTCTTGTCGTGCTTGGCCAGGATGTTTTGCAAGAGGTTTTTCTCCGTTTCGGGGTCGAGGGCGCTGGTGGCCTCGTCGAAGAGCATGATGGAGCGGTCGCGGAGAAGCGCACGTGCAATGGCGATGCGCTGCGCCTGACCCTCGCTCAGTCCCCCACCCGACTCCGAGCACACGGTTTCGAGTCCCTCGGGCAAGTCGAGCACGAACTCTGCACAACTCATCCTGAGTGCCTCCTCCATCTCCTCGTCGGAGGCATCGAGTTTGCCCAGCATCAGGTTTTCGCGGATGGTGCCGCTAAGCAAGGTGTTTCCCTGAGGCACATAGACGAAGTTGCATCTCATCCGAGGTGTCAGCTGTTTTGCCTCCCTGTCGTTGTAAATCTCCACGGTACCTTCTTGTGGGAACATCAGCGCGAGAATCATCCTCACGATAGTGGTCTTTCCTGCACCTGTCTCACCCAGGATGGCGGTGCAGCTGCCCGGTTTGAAGTCAAAGGAAAGATTGTCCACCACCTTGCCCCCCTCCTCGTAGGAGAAGGAGATGTTGTTGAGCCTGACGCCGCAGGGAGCCTTCACATAAACTGGTTTGCCTTGCTCCTCCAACGGATTTTCCTCCAATTCCATCAGTCGCTCGGCAGAAGTTAAGACATACACGAACTCCGGCACCAGTTTTGTCAGATTCTTCGCCGGTCCCTGAACACGGTTGACCAATTGCAGGAAAGCAGTCATGCCACCGAAGGTGAGAGTACCGTGCGACAACCTCAAGGCACTCCAAAGGAAGGCCACGAGGTATCCGAAAGAGAAACCGAAATTGAGGACGAAGTTGGCGATGACCGAAAAGAACGTGCGTTTCACCACTTTCTCACGATATTCGCTTTGTGTTGTTTCCAACTTGTCGATCATGGCATCGTCACTCTCCATGATCTTGATGAGCATGCGGTTTTGCACGGTTTCGGTGAGTACGCTTTGTATTTTGGAGTCACAGGTCCTCACATCCTTTGCCAACTGCCTCATCTTCCTCATATAGTATCGGCTGAGAACGATGACGATGGGAATCATAATCACGATGACAAGTGACAGCATCTTGTCCATCGAATACAAATAAGCGAAAGCACCAATGAAAAGAGCCAACGTGGAAACAGAGTTGGGCATCGTCTCCGTAAGGAAGGTGATGACATGCCCCACGTCGGTGAGGAGTCGGTTGATGATGTCGCCGCTGTGCCTTTTCTCCTTGCTGTGCCACTCCGACCTGAGGATGCGGTCGAGCAATCTTTGCTGCATGCGGTTGCGTGCCTTGACACCAAGGATGTTCTTCACCCAGACAGAGGAAATGCTGATGGCAAAATTGCACAACACGATGATTCCCATGATTCCCACCCCCCAATAGATGGAACCAGGCTTCACCCCCGAGGCGATGTCGATGGCATTATGGATGGCCCATACAGCAGCAAGACTGAGAACCACCCCCATGAGTCCAAGTGACATATTGAGCACAGCCTGGAGCCTGTTGCCTTTCCATGCCGCCCACAACCATTTGACAATCTCCTTTACGGTAAATTTACTCTCTTCGGGAGTTAAATAGTCTTTTATTCTCTGGAAAATGTTCATACGCTACAGTTATCTGGTGTCAGCACCCCACATCATCTTCTCTTTCAAGGTGTGGAAATATTTCTGTCCATAACGCTTGATGATTTTCGCCGCAAACGGTGCCTTCTGGATGGTGAGCAAAGTTCCCTCGGCACATTTCTCCGACCGCCCGTCGATGGCAACTAGGAACTGGTGGCTCCTGCTCTCCACACTCATGGTGACCACGGCGTCGTCGGGAACGACGATGGGCCTGACATTGAGGCTGTGGGGCGCGACGGGCGAGAGACAGAGCACACCCGACTGCGGTGCGATGATGGGGCCACCGTTGGAGAGGGAATAAGCCGTGCTGCCCGTCGGCGTGCAGACGATGAGACCGTCGGCCTGATAGGTGATGAGATGCTCCCCGTTGATGCTCGTGCGTATGCTGATCATCGATGCGTTGTCACGCTTGAGCACGGCAATGTCGTTGAGGGCGAAGGGACAACCGGCGAGAGGGCTTCCACCCTGCACTGTCACCACGATGACGGAGTGGTCCTCCACCCTGTAATCGTCACGATAGACAGCTTCAAGAGCCATCTCAATCTCTGAAGGACCCACATCAGCCAAGAAACCCAATCTTCCCATATTGACACCCATGATGGGAAACCCTTTCGCACCCACCCTGCTGGCAGCCTTGAGGAAGGTGCCGTCGCCACCCATGGAGATGACGAAATCGACATCGAAATTGTCATCATCGAAGACGTTGTCGGCATGCACGTCGATATGCAAATCCTTGGTGAGAAAGTGATGGAACTCCTTGTCCACACAGACCTGCGCCTTCCGCTCAGAGAGGAAAGAGAGCACTTTCTGTATGGAAGCCGACTTCTTGGCCTGATAGACGTTGCCGAAGATAGCAAACCTTAATTTTCTTGGTGCCATGGTGATTTTTGCGTGCAAAAATAAACTATTTTAACGAGAAATACGAACTCCATGCGCGAAAATGTGGAAAAATGACTAAATTTGCAAATGATAAGACAATAACAACATCAACATCACCGAAAAAATGGCAAAGATATACGTGTTTCTGGCAGAAGGTTTTGAAGAAATCGAAGCCCTTGCCCCTGTTGACATCCTGCGCCGAGGCAACCAGGAAGTAGTGACCACCAGCGTGACGGGCGCCCTGTGGGTGACCTCCTCGCATGGCATCACGGTGAAAGCAGACATCCTCATCGAAGAAACCGACCTGAGCGACGCCGACGTGCTGCTCCTCCCCGGAGGAATGCCTGGTTCGAAAAACCTGAACGAACACGAGGGTGTGCGCCAAGCCCTTTTGGCACACGCAGACAAAGGCAAAATCATCGGCGCCATCTGTGCCGCACCGATGGTCTTAGGCAACCTCGGATTGCTCGAAGGTCGCCGTGCCACCTGCTCGCCCGGTTTCGAAGTCTACCTCACCGGGGCGGAATACACCCAGGAACTTGTGACGGTGGACGGCAACATCGTCACCGGAGAAGGCCCCGCCGCATCCATGCCTTATGCCTACCAGCTGCTGGCCATGGTGGCAGGCGAGGACATCAGCCGCACGCTTCAAGAGAAAATGCAGTTTGCCCATCTGATGGAGCGTTAGGAAACCCCGGAAGGAATAGGAAATCCTGGAAAGACTAGGAATACCAGGGTTTCTAGGAAAAAGCCTGTTGCACCATGCCCGACATACTCGACCAAGACATCATGTACGCCCCAGGGGTTGGCCCGAAGCGGAAAGAGATGCTGAGCAAGGAACTCGGCATCCATACCTTTGGCGACCTATTGGAATACTATCCATACAAGTATGTGGACCGTCGGAGAATATACCTGACGACGGAACTATTGGAGAGCATGTCGTTCATCCAACTGAAAGGCAAGATTCTCAGTTTCGAGTCGTTTGACATGGGGCGCCGCAACAAGCGACTGGTGGCTCATTTCAGCGACGGGCACGGCGTGGTGGACCTGGTGTGGTTCGCCAAGTCGCAATACATCCTCAACACCTACAAGGTGGGCGAGGAGTACATCGTCTTCGGCCGCCCCACGGTCTATGGCGGACGTTTCCAAATCACACACCCGGAAATCGACCTCGCCGCCACCGCCCAACTCTCCACGATGGGCATGCAGCCCCATTACCACACCACGGAGAGGATGAAGAAAGCAGGATTCTCCTCACGCAGCCTGGAACGCACCATCAAAGGACTGTTGCTACGCATCGCAACGCCACTAAGCGAAACGCTGCCACCATTCATCACCGGCCCACGGCACCTCATCTCACGCGACGAGGCCTTCCGGCTCATCCACTACCCCCAGAGCGCCATCGACCTCGACCACGCCAAACTGCGGCTGAAGTTCGAGGAGCTGTTCTACATCCAACTCAACATCCTACGCTACGCCAGCGACCAGCGCAGAAAGTTCCGAGGGTACGTGTTCCGCCATGTGGGTGACTATTTCAACGGCTTCTACCACCACCATCTCCCCTTCGCACTCACCGAGGCACAAAAGCGGGTCATCCGTGAAATCCATGCAGATATGAAAAGCGGGCGCCAGATGAACCGCCTCCTTCAAGGCGACGTGGGGTCGGGGAAGACCCTTGTAGCACTGATGGCCACGCTCATCGCATTGGACAACGGCTATCAAGCCTGCATCATGGCACCCACGGAAATCCTCGCCGAGCAACACCTGGCCACACTCACCAATCTGCTCTCAGGAATGGACGTCCGCGTGGAACTGCTGACTGGCATCGTGAAGGGGAAACGCCGCCAAGCCGTACTCGACGGTGTCGCCGACGGCAGCATCCACATCCTTGTCGGCACGCACGCCATCATAGAGGACCAAGTGTGCTTCTTCCGCCTCGGATTGGCTGTCATCGACGAGCAACACCGCTTCGGGGTCGCCCAGCGGGCAAAACTGTGGAACAAGAGCCAGAACCCGCCCCACGTACTGGTGATGACAGCAACCCCCATCCCCCGCACACTCGCCATGACCATCTACGGCGACCTCGACGTGAGTGTCATCGACGAACTACCCCCCGGCCGCAAACCCGTCCACACACAGCACAAATACGACGACCAACTCACCAGCTTGTACCAAGGCATCAGAAGGCAAATCCTCGCAGGCAGACAGGTATATATCGTCTATCCGCTCATCCAGGAAAGCGAGCGCATGGACCTACGCAACCTGGAGGAAGGCTACGAGACGATGCGCCAAGTATTCGCCCAATTCAAACTCAGCAAGGTGCACGGCCGCATGAAGTCGCAGGAGAAGGAAGAGGAAATGCGCAAGTTTGTCAGTGGCGAAACCCAAATCCTGGTGGCCACGACGGTTATCGAGGTGGGGGTGAACGTCCCCAATGCCTCGGTGATGGTGATTCTCGACGCGCAGCGCTTCGGATTGTCACAACTACACCAGTTGCGTGGAAGGGTGGGACGTGGAGCCGAACAGTCGTTCTGCATCCTTGTCACCACGCGAAAACTGAGCAAGGAGACGGCAAAACGAATAGATATCATGTGCTCCACCAACGATGGGTTCCAAATAGCAGAGGCCGACCTGAAACTCCGTGGCCCCGGCGACCTGGAAGGCACACAGCAGAGCGGAATGGCATTCGACTTGAAAATCGCCGACATCGCACGAGACGGGCAAATCGTGCAAATGGCACGCAACGAGGCACAGAAAATCATAGACAACGACCCTGAATGTGAAAAACCTGAATACCGTATGTTGTGGCAACGGCTGGCCGCATTGCGAAAGACCAACATCAACTGGGGAGCCATTTCCTGAAGAAGATGAAAAATGAAAAAACTTTCTTTTTTCATTTTTTTAATCTTTTTTTAAGACTTGCTTTTAAGTGTTAAATATGCACTAAATACTGTTAATGGCATTTTTTTTCGGAATATTTTGATTACCTTTGCAACGCATTGAAATAATTGATGTACCAAGTTATTGCGTCGATTATTTCAAAACAGAGGAAAAATCGAAAAATAGTCAAGCATCACACCTTTTTGTGATGATAAAAAATATAAGTATAATGAATTTGAAAAAAGCTATTAAGACAATTGCATTAACAGTAGTATTGGTCGCAGCCTCGATGCCAGCCGCCAGCCAGGACCTTTTAGCCCGTATGGTACCTGTTGACAAAAAAGCAAAGCAACTAGACACCCTTGCATTGCAAAACATCAAAGAGCGCGAGGATATGGAAACACCCGGTGCCATGCTTTACGAAAACTGGGACAACGCCACCACACACTACAAAGGCTCTGCACTACCAGAAACATACAATATCGACCTTAGAGGTTTCCATATGCCCACACCCAGCCGCGTCATCACCTCCAATTTCGGTCCTCGCTGGGGACGCCAGCACCGCGGACTTGACATCAAGGTTTATATCGGCGACACCATTTACGCTGCATTCGACGGCAAAGTACGCATCGTGAAATACGAAGCAAAAGGCTATGGGAATTATGTCGTAATACGCCACCCCAACGGATTGGAAACCTATTACGCACACTTGTCAAAACATCTTGTAAGGGAAAACCAAGTAGTACGCGCCGGCCAACCCATCGGACTGGGAGGAAACACCGGACGCAGCACAGGCTCACACCTTCACTTCGAGACACGACTCTGCGGAGTGGCACTCAATCCCTGCCTCTTCTTTGATTTCCGCAACCAGGATGTCATCGGCAACAACTACATCTTCCGACGCAGCACCGTAGACAGTGAATCGGCTAGAGCCACGGTAGCGAGAGGAAAATAAGACTCAGATTAATAGCGACAATCCATAATCTCATAAGAAGCCAATACTTCGTGACATTCACGGGTATTGGCTTTCTTCGTTTTCTCAGGGATGGTCGTTTTCCTAAGGATACTAGAGAAACTAGAACTTCCTCCTTATTGCCCTGATGGCAAACCAGGCATGCATGGCGACAGTGGTGCAGAGACCGTAGTGACGCCTCATCACGTCAAAACGCTCCTTCAACGACTCCTTGTGGTGGAGGGTGGTCTGCCCTTCCTCCAAGTATAGGGCAAGCACCTTGCCTGCATTACAAAGCGGTTGCTTGCCTTCCTCTGCCTTCTTCATCACCCGAATGCACCAATCGACATCGGCCGAGAAGCGGTAGCGCGTGTCGTAAGGCTCTTGCCGAGCCAGTCGGGTGTATGCATAAAACGCCTGATGACACACCAGCATGCCGTGCTTGAACGACCGCCACGACAAAGCCTCTGGCGGTGCCAACCTCCTGTGCCTGACGAAGCGTCCTTCCCCATCGATGATGTCGGTGTCGCCATAAACCACCGCCGGCCTCACACCGTCGCTATAGGCCTCGGCCACTTCCGCAACCCTTGCCAGCGTTTCCTCGTCGGCGAGTCTGTCACCCGCATTGAGGAAGCAGACATAGTCGCCAGTTGCCATTTGCAACCCTTTGTTCATTGCATCGTAAAGTCCGTTGTCGGGTTCGGAGAACACTCTTACCTCATGGCCGTTTCCCATGGCATCCGACTGTTGCTTGTAGGCCTCCGCCATCTCCACAGTGCCGTCGGTGGACGCACCGTCAACAATGATGTGCTCCACCCATTCGTGATGCTGGCAGATGACACTGTCGAGGGTGGGCTGCAACACTTTTGCTGCCTGATAGGTGATGGTGACGATGGTGATGCGAGTCATATCCCGTAATGTTTGAAGGCCATGGCATGGTTATAGACCTCGATGTATCTCAGCGCCACGCTGTCTTGCGAGAAGGAGGTTGCAACCTTCTTCATCGCTGCTGTGGACAACGCTCCATAGTCAGCCTCGGAGAGCACCCATCTGATGCCTTCCATAAGGTCCTTGGCATTGCGGTACTCGGCCACGTATCCTGTCTTCTTGTGTTCAATCTCCTCCGGGATGCCTCCCACCTTGAAACCGACGCACGGCACACCACACGCCATGGCCTCCATGATGGTGTTGGGCAGGTTTTCTGAGAGTGAAGGCAAGACGAAAACGTCGGCGGCATTATACACCTCGACAACCTTCCTTTCATCTGTGACATAGCCCAAGGGGAATGCCTGCAAAGGCAGTTTGCCCTCCATCTCCTCAGCATGGCCACCGAGCATGACAACGGCACACCGCTGCTGCATCTCTGGATGCTCCTCCACCAGCAGGCGGCAAGCCTCCACCAGGTAGTCCATGCCCTTGTAGGCATTGGTGACACGTTGCGAGGCAAAGAGGATGAGTTTCTTGTCCAAAGGCAGTCCCAAAGCCTTCCTGGCCTCAACCTTGTCGTGAGACTTGAACACCTTGGTGTCGATGGGGTTGGGGATGCTGGCGATGTTTTGCCCGGTGAGCAATGCACTTTGCTTCGCCTCGCCTTCCAACCATTTGCTGCAAGCCACGAAGAAGATGCCATGGTGCTCGAAGAGGTTCTTTTTCTTTTTCCACACCTTTGACGCCAAGTCGTTCTCTCCACCACCTCCAGGCAGATACTTGCAATTCTTGCACTTGGTCTTGAAACGCTTGCACCCCATGGTGAGGTGGCAGATGCCCGTGAAAGGCCAAGCGTCGTGCATGGTCCACACGACGGGTTTCCCACTCTCCAAAATCCTCCTGAGACCCTTGAGCGAAAGCATGCCCTGGTTGACCCAGTGGAGGTGGATGATGTCCGCCTCCTGGAACTCCCTGGTTTTGGTGATGTCGAATCCGGCATTGGCAATGTCGATGTCGAAGAGGTGCTTCCTGGAGAAATGGAGTCGGGCAAGGACGGCCATCCTTTCCTTGATGAAATGCCTTTGCGCCAGGAGGGTGTCCCCGACTCCCACCACGGTGATGGAATCGGTTTCTTTGTCCCTGACAAGCATCTTGGCTTTGACGCCGGTGTTGTTAAGGGCCTCCATAAGTCTGTTGGCGGCCAGTGCGGCTCCTCCTGTCCGCTCGCTGGTGTTGATGACAAGTACTCTCATAGCAAGGACAAAAGTAATCAAAAAAAATGTTCCAAACGTATAAAAAACGAAAAAATAATATTGTTATCGCACACATCTATTGATTTATATCAAGAAAAGGGCATATTTATTGATAATCTTCACAAAACAGTTGCATCAAAGGCATTTTGTTGCTACCTTTGCACTGTCAATGATTGAGTCATCAATCATAAAGGTTAATAGATTGTTTAGGTTAGTAGTAATAGATTTAGGTTTTTAGTTATTAGGTTTAAGGTATTAAGTAGATTGTTTAATTGGACAACAAAGGTCGCCGTGAGGCTCCCTTTGGTTTTGAAAAGGATTTTTAGTTAAACATAGGCTTGTACGCGGCGGCTCAGAGATGAGTTGCCGCGTATTTTTTTGACACCCCCATACTTCGCCGGGGAAGGGATAACCCACAACTATTCCAAATCGACTGAACATTTTATCTACAATAGTTGGAATGGTGAATAGTTTTTCATAATTTTGCACCTTCTACCAAAAGACAACCAAAAGAGACGACGTGGCCATAAGAAACCACTGTCTTCATCGTAGAATAATGCTTGCAAGATGAGCGACAGCCACATCATATTGACACTGACACCACAAGGCATCTGGGGCATCGTGAGCTCGGAATTGAAAAGCATCACATCCCCCGGACGATTCATGATTGTGGATCGAACACTACGGAAAGAACGACTTGCCGCCCCCGGCCAAGAGGAACTAAAGCAACTATCCATACTGTGCGAAGAAACACAGCCAAAGCATCTTTACTTGCATTATGCCAACAAAAAGATGTTTCGCAATGAGAAGTCTTTCTGGATGTCAAATGACACCATGGTGAAAAGACACATCAAACTAATGGGCGACATGCGCTTGGTCAAGGCCATACAACTGGCCGACAAACTGGGAATACCCATACTCTACATCCCTGAATCCAAGACCCCTCTTCACATGGACGACAGGTTGCGCCTTTCACCATCAACGACAGTGGTTCCCGTAATGAACTTCCACCGCCATGACGAAGGGACGGAATACCATCTTCACCTACGCATCGGCAACCATCTTGTAGAAGACATCTCACAACACCATGCCGTTGTGTTGTGCCACACTCCTGGAGTGTTCATCCTCGACAATGTCATCCATTTCATGGCCGAAGGCTTCGGAGGACAACTGTTAATACCGTTTATCAACAAACCATCCGTGTTTATCCCTCGCAGGATGGAGAGCGACTATTTCAGGAAATTCATCCTGAACAATGCAGCAAAAGTCGAGATAAATGCCGAAGGATTCGACATCGACGACATCACGGAAGCTCCTCAACCCCTATTCAAAGTGGAGTATGCCATCGACGGGTTCTATTTGCTTTCACTATATTTCAAATACGGCTCTGCCGAATACCCATCCGACAGCACCTCGCCAGGGCGAGTGTCTCTCCGAGAAACAGAACACAGTTTCCGTTTCACACGACAGTTGCGTGACAAGGTGGCAGAACAACAATACCATGACAAACTCCGCTTATGCGGCATACAGACCAACAGCCATGGGAACATCAGGTTTTCATCGCTCTCCTCTCTGATAGAATGGCTCAAGCGCAACAGGACGGAATTGTGTGAACAAGGGTTCGACATCGTTCAACCCTCCGAACAGGCCTATTACATCGGACCTCTTGACGTGGAGCAAAGCGACCAATGGCAAGGCGACTGGCTTCAGACCCGGGTGACCATCATCCTCGACAACGGGCGCCTGCGCATCCCCTTCAGTCATCTACGCGACACCATCCTGCGTGGAGAACAAGAATACATGCTGCCCACAGGCGAGCGACTGCTCATACCCCAGGAATGGCTTTCACGGTATGCCGACCTGCTACTGACAGGCACCACGACAAAGGACAACAGCATTCAGCGCCACCGAAGCCAAGTCAGCTCCGGCCCTCCCCCACCCTCCATCGACCCGATAGCCTGCGCGCCATTCCACATCCCCAAGCACTTGAAGGCCACGCTGCGCCCCTACCAGGAGAAAGGCGTGGAATGGCTGTGGCAGAACTTCATCGCACGGACCGGATGCTGCCTCTCCGATGAAATGGGCCTGGGCAAAACCATCCAAACCATTGCCCTGTTGTTGGCATACAAGGAGGTGGCAAAGCCAGCCCCTGTGCGACGCCCCCGGCCAGGGTTCCTCTTCACCGACGAAGAGATGCGTGGCGAAACCGACAACGAGGGGACGAGCAAGCAAGGCATCGCAGAATACCACACCTCGCTTGTCGTGGCACCTGCCTCGGTCGTTCACAACTGGCTTAATGAAATCAACCGTTTCTCCCCCACACTGCAAGCATGTTCATACACAGGCGATGTCGCCAAGCGACACGAAAAGAGACAGACACTGATGCGCCAGGATGTAGTGCTGACCACATACAGGACCTTGCTCAACGACATCGACTATCTCTCACAACAGCAGTTTGGCATCATCATCTTCGATGAATGCCAGCATTTCAAGACTTCCACCTCGCAGATACACCATGCCGTGAAAAGCCTGAAAGCCATTCATCGCCAAGCGCTAAGCGGCACACCCGTGGAGAATGGATTGGAGGAACTGTGGAGCCTGATGAACGTGCTCAACCCCCATCTGCTGGGAGAGGCAAGGGATTTCAAGAAGGCTTTCATCCAACCCATAGCCCGTCAAATGGAAGAAAGCAGAATCTCACTGCTCAGGAAAATGATTGCCCCATACTTCTTGAAACGCACCAAGGAAGAAGTGCTGACCGACCTCCCCGAGAGACAAGACGAAATCGTGATATGCCCCATGACAGAAGAGCAAACAAGCCTGTATGCCTCTGAACTGTCACGGGCTCGCAACGAGTGGATGGAAAACAACGTGCCTACAAACCAAAGGCAAATCCACATGCTCGCCGCCATACAACGCCTGCGCCAAATCGCCAACGGCGAAGGGAAAATGAACGAGGTCTTCGAACGATTGCAAAACATCACAGGTACTCATCACAAAGTACTCCTTTTCAGCGAATATGTCAGTATGTTGGAACGTGTGGGCAAGGAGATGAACCAAAAAGGCTGGCAGTATGAAACACTGACAGGAAAGACCGTGAATCGCGAAGAGGTGATCAATCGCTTCCAAAACAACCCCGAATGCCAGTTCTTTCTCATTTCACTGAAAGCAGGGGGAGTGGGACTCAACCTTACTGCCGCCGACTACGTGTTCCTGCTCGACCCATGGTGGAACAAGGCGGCAGAAGAGCAGGCCATCGCCCGCAGCCACCGCATCGGCCAGCATCATCCCGTCTTTGTATATCGATTCATCGCTGAAGGCACCTTGGAACAACAAATACTCAACATACAAGACAGAAAGCAAAGCCTGATAGACAGCGTGATGCCTTTCATCTGCAATGAGACAAGCAACAATGCGGAATGACAAAAGGGGAATAGGATATCCTTTTAGTGAATGCCAGATGGCCTGAGCCGTGGAATAAGAAAAAGGATTCTTCAATTCTTTCGTCAAACAATCACTTCGAAAATCCGTTTGCCATTCCACTCCATCCACTGGGGAGGCTCCTGTCGGTCTTTAGCCAGAAGCCGTTCGTGAGCTTTTGAAAAGTCGAAGGTGACCAAGTAGCCCTCTTCAATCCCACGAGTGGCGAGATAATCAGAGAGTTGGTCACGCCCCTTCTCCTCGTATCTCTCCCCTCTCCAGATTTTCAATTCGACGACAAACTCCTGCCGGTCATAGGTCACTATCAGGTCCATTCGGTGGTTGTTGCGGGTCTGCGGCTCCACGTAATAAAAACCGGAGCCATTGATGATGGGCTTCAAAAATGTGAGGAACAACAGCCACCCCTCCTTTTCGAGGAAAGACTCCGTGCTCTCGCGGTACTCCTCACGCACGAGGTCGCGGAATCGAGTGACTACAAGTTTCATGTTTAATTTTCCATTGTGCATGTAGTTCAACTGGAACGGCGAGAGCTTATCCTTGTTTTTAAAAGCATAGTCCAATGTGAAATACATGAACAGTGCTTCCTCGAAAATCAAATTGTGGATGACGACACGTCCATTCTTGTTGCGAATATAGGAGAACATGTTCCCCATGCTCACCATCGGGTTCAACAAGGAAAAGGAATAGGAAATGCTGTTTACCGAGACGGAATACATGAAATCCCGGAATTCCTGTCTTGAAGTCCAATTTTGTCATTTTTTGATAATTATTTTTTGATATTTATGACAAATGTATTATCTTTGTGGTCAAAAATGGAGAAAAATGACAAACAATCCCTTTGTGACGAATGGCTATGCCGGGCCCGACTACTTCTGCGACCGCGTGGAAGAAACGGCATCATTGACCCAATTCTTGACCAATGGCAACAATATGGCGCTGATGTCACCGCGACGTTTGGGCAAGACCGACTTGATCAAGCACTGCTTCCAACAAGAAAGCATAAGAGACGACTATTACTGTTTTCTCATAGACATCTATGGAACGAACTCATTTCGTAACTTCGTCAACGTGTTCGGGAAGTCCATACTCGAAGCACTGAAACCCAAAGGACGTCGAGCGTGGGAAGGATTCGTGAATGCACTGTTGTCGGTGCGTTCGGAAATCTCAATCGACATCAATGGCAACCCTGTATGGGGATTGGGCATAGGAGCATTGACACCCCCACAGACGACACTTGACGAAATATTCAGTTATCTACGCACTGCAGAAAAGCATTGCTTGGTCGCCGTCGATGAATTCCAACAAATTCTTTATTACAATGACAACAAGAATATTGAGGCTGCACTTCGCACACAGATTCAACAATGCAACAATGCCAATTTCATCTTTGCCGGTTCACAACGACATCTGATGAGCGAGATGTTCCTGTCTCCTTCCCGGCCTTTCTATCAGTCGGTGGTGCCCATGAGCCTCCACCCTATCCCGCTCGATAAATACTGGCCTTTCGCGGAAAGACTGTTTGCCAAGAATGGCGGCCGGAAAATAACATATGAAGTGGTGGAGACCGTTTATCAACGTTTTGAGGGAATTACCGCCAATGTGCAACGTGTCATGAACATGCTTTACCTACTTACCCCCCACGGGGAAACCTGTACGAAGGAAATGATAGACACTGCTATTGACACCTTTCTGCAACTATCCTCGGAATACTATGGGGAATTGCTCCGACAAATGCCGGAAAAGCAGCGCAATGTCTTTCTCGCCATCGCCGCAGAAGGAGTGGCAAGAAGTATTTCGAGTGGGAAGTTTGTGCGAAAATACCGCCTTCCTTCCACCAGTTCCGTAGTCTCTGCCGTCAAAGGGTTGTTGGAAAAGGATTTCATCACAAAGACAGACAACGCCTATCAAGTTTACGACAGGTTCTTCCAACTGTGGTTGGAGAGGAGGGCGATAGGAAAATGACAGGAAAAATGGGGGGAGTAGTTGACATACCGTGAATCTCGAAGAAATGTCGACAACTTCGAGCGAAGAAACAACTTCGATAACTTCGTTAACTTCTTTCAATAAGCACGACGGCATAGGCGCTGATGCCCTCCTGCCTTCCGGTGAACCCGAGTTTTTCGGTCGTGGTGGCCTTGATGGAGATGTCGTCGGGACTGATGCCCATGACCTCCGCCATGCACTGCTGCATGGCCGGGATGTGCGGGTTGAGTTTGGGTTTCTCGGCACACACGGTGGCATCGATATTCCCCACCCTGTATCCTTTCGTTGCGATGAGCGCGACCACCTCCTTGAGGATGATCTTGCTGTCCATGTCGAGCGTGTCGTCGGAGTTGTCGGGGAAATGATAGCCGATGTCGCGCATGTTGGCAGCCCCCAACAAGGCGTCGCAGATGGCATGGATGAGCACGTCGGCATCGCTGTGGCCAAGCAATCCCAAGCGATGGTCTATCCTCACGCCTCCCATCCAGAGAGCCCTGCCCTCCACCAATTGGTGAACGTCGTATCCGAAACCTACCCTGATGTTCATAGTTTAAAAATACTTAAGTGTCGCATTCGCTCAACTTTTCCACTTTTTCCTTACTTGCGAAAGTTGAGTAAAAAGAATTTATCTTCTCTTGAACAAGTCCTTGATGCCGTCCATGTCGAAGGAGAGGGTGAACCTGAGGGTCTGGTCGAGGGGGTTGCTTTTCGCCGTGGCGATGACATAACCTGCATCGAGCGAGAAGACATTCATCCTGAAACCTGCACCCACGGTGAAATATTTACGGTTACCCTTGTTCTCATGCTCATCGTGGTATCCCGCCCTGATGGAGAACTGGTCATGATAGACATATTCGGCGCCGATGCTCCACTGCACCTCCTGCAACTCCTCCTTGAAACCATTGGGGGCGTCGTTGAAACTCTTGAACATGCCGCTGATGCTCGACACGTCGAAATACTCCTTTTCCAAACGATCCTGGTACTCCTGCGAGGTTTCCTCCTCCCTCTGCTTGGGATAGGTGGGCACCAAGAGTTTGTTGACATCGGCGGCGATGGTGAACCTGTTGTATTCATCAACGGGAATCATGAGCGAGGTACCCAACCTCAAGTTGGTGGGGATGAACTCACTATGCTCGTCGCCACCGAAGGTGATTTTACTACCGATGTTGCTGACATTGAGACCAAGACCCAATTGGCACTCCCTCGCCCCAAGGTTGAGGTAGTTCTGGTAATAGCACGAGATATCGGCAGCGAATGCCGAGCCGGGACTGGTATCCTCGGTGTAGTCGTAGGTGAGGTCGGAATAAATCCATCTCACGGCGGCACCAAGTGAGAAATTCTCGCTGAGCATGAGTGAGTATGCCACATCGAGCGACATCTCATAGGGGTTGATGGTCATATCGTTGGAACCATCGAGCGAACTGCTTGTCAAGACCTCGCCAAGGGAGAAGTACCTGAGCGAACCCGACACGGCGCTGTAGTCACCGATGCGGTAGTATCCTACGAGATAGGCCAGGTCCATGTCGTTCACCAACTGCCTCAGCCACGGGGTGTAGTTGAGCGCCACCCCGGCCCTTGAGATGGTGAAGGGATATTTCGACGGGTTCCAGTATTGCGACACGACGTCGGGGTCAGTGGCGGCACCCACGTCGCCCATGCCGGCAGCCCTTGCATCTGGTGCGATGGTCTGCGAAGTGACGGAGGTGTTGACGGGATTGAACATATCCTCTTTCTGGGCCATGGCCGTGGCCGAAACCAGTGAGAGTGTCAATAAGATGGAAAGTCCTCTGATATTCATATTTCGGGTATATTCTTTGCTTTGTCTTGATGTTGGGTGCTGTTCCCTTCTTGATTAAAAACGCTGTGGCGCCTTAATTATTGTCTATGACGATGAGTTTCTTGGCTTTGGACGCCATCTTGCTGCCGTCGCATGCCACTCGCACACGGTAGAGATAGACGCCGGTCTGTAGTTTCTGACCACCGTCGATGGTGAGATCCCAGTCGATGGTGTAAGCCCCGTTGGTGGAGACACCGCTTTCGGTATGGTTCCACAGCAGCCTCCCGCTGACGTCGAGAATGTCGAGCGACACGTCCATGTTGCTTCCCGTGCGGTCATGGTTGATGATGAACGTGGTGTTCGTAGTGGCGGGGTTGTTGGTGCAACTGATGCCGAACAGCGTGGGTTTGAGTGAATTGACAACATTGAAGGACAACTCAGCCGTCGATGAGTTGTTGAGGATGTCCCAAGCCCTGAACTTGAGCACGTGCCTTCCCGGCGTGAGTTCGGGTATGCTGTAGAAGGTGTTTCCACTGGTGTAACTGCCGAAGTCGAACGTGAAATTGTCGTTGAGGATGTATGTCTTCCCCATTTCGTCGTCGATGATGAGTTGCAGGTCGTGTCCTATTCCCGTTCCGGCAGCATTGATGCCGTCCTTGTCGGTCACCTGGGCGACAAAGTATGGGGTGGTGTTCACGTCGTCGCCGTTGGTGAATGTCGGGGTGTTGAGGTAGCAGTAGATGGATGGACCTATGGAGTCGTTGTCCATGGTCTGCGTCCCTCCCACGGTGAAGTCGTCGCAGGCGCCGTGTGCCTCGAGTGTGTGGTCGTCGTTGACGGCGTAGAGGTTCATGAGTCCCGCCCCGTCGGAATAGTTGATGTCCATGGGCACGGCAAAGGAGAAATGGAAGGTGCCGTTCTCCACCTTGTCGGAACCATTGAAGAGCACGTTGGGTCTGTCAAGGTAGGTGTATGGGTTGTCGGTATCCTCAGCCTGCCCCTTGCATGTGACGCGCTCCTCGGAGTCTCTCACGGTGGCGGTGACCTGACCGTTGAAGGTGGAGTCGCGCAGCCCGTTGCGTTCGATGTGTCCCTTGACGCTGACGATGGAACCGGCAGAGATGGCCACATCCTCTCCATTGCCAATCGCCTTCCCGTTGATGGAATCCACCACGGCGTTCAGCGTTGGTACGTTGAGACACAGGGCGGGGTCGCCAAGCAGGGAGTACCTGAGTTTGTTGGCGGTCTTGTCCTGACCCGAGGTGATCATCTCGTTTTTTGCCAGCCTTTGCGCCTCTCCGATGGAGGTTCTCTTGCCGTCGTTCACCTTTAGCACATGCTTGAGGTATGCGCGGTTGAGGTATGCGTTGTAACTTTGATAGACGGTCCTGGTGGTGCCGAAGAAGGCCATGGAACCGCCCTTCTTGTTGAGCATGCACTCCACGCCGATGCACTCCTCGGCCATGTCGAAGGGCATGATGTCGCAGGAAGCGGTGATCCAGAGCGGCATGTGGGTGTTGGAGAAGTCCTTGAAGTCTTGCAGCATCAGCACTTTCTCGTGCGAGATGCTGTTGGCCGAACCGTGGCCGGAGTAGTCGATGATGAGTGCTCCTGTCTCCTGGGTGTTCTTGATGTCCTTGGTGCAGTCGGGGTAGGTGTTGCCCGTGGCGGTGGTGACCCTGGTGTAGGCGTCCCACATCACCTTCTTGATTTGGAAGCCAGGATAGAGGGTGTTGACGAGGTTGGCGGCGTTGTTGGCATCCACGAGGTGCGAGTTGTTGTTGCCATCGTCTCCGAGCACGACGACGAGGTTCTCCCACGCGCCGGCGTCAGCGTTCTCCATATAGTTGATGGTTTTGTCCACCACGGTCTTGGCATCTTGCGCGGTGTGCACGGGGATTCTTCCCACGGCGAGGTCGAGTTTGTCGGAACTTTGGGGGTTGAGTCCCTCTCCGTCGTCGAGCAGCGCGATGAAGCCGTCGTCCACATAGCAGTAGATTTCGCTGAATGACTCCTCACTCTCGTAGCAGAGGAGGAAGTCGTCGGGAGAGAAATTGCGAGTGTCTGAGGTGAGCATCCTGTTGTCCCAGAAGCCGTCTCCGAAGAGTAGGACGTATTTGGGCATGTCTGCCTCGCTCTCCGCCCTGTCGTAGAGCATCTTGAGATATCTCCTGTAGGCGGCGATGTCGGGTGTGCCGCTTGAGAACTCATTGTAGAGTTCGTCTGCCGGCACGATGCGCACCCTCATGGAGTCATGCTGCTCGTGATAGCGTGCGAGCCTTTCGGCCTGCTCGGTCAGTTTTTGCGAGGTGGGCACGATGATGACCATGTCGACAGGTCCGTCGGCATGGTGGTTCTGGTTGGTGATGCCATAAAGGATTTCCGGTGTGGGTATGCCGCTGTAGGTGAGTGCCGTCATGTTTCTTGGAGTGGCGGTGTGGATGTCGATGTAGTCGAGTCTGACGGGACCACCGGTGAGTGTCTTGATGGTGATGCTGTCGGTGCTTCCGAGATTGTTCACATCATAGACTTCCTTGGCCTCCCTTCCTCTCTCGTAGCTTCCTGGCGACATGAAGAGTCTTCCCAACACGGAGTCGTTGAGGACCACTTCCACCGAGGAGGACACGCCGGCGGTTACGGCCACAGCCACTTTCCCCGTGGTGTTGCCACCGGGGCTGTTGAGGGTGTAGGTGCGCGACTCGCCTACGTTGATGGGGTTGTTTTCAAAGAGGTTCCTTCCTCCTTGGAACCATGAGTAGTTGTCGATTTCGTGGAGTGAATGGTAATGCTCCGGCCTTGGGTAGGAGTCCTTCACGAAGGCGGCGCTGTCGATGGAGAGTGCATCCTCCTCCCCTTGCGTGAGGAAATAGTAGCCATGGTCGCTGTAGGGGTTCCTCCTACGTTCCATGTCAGAGGGTTGGCTCCAGGAGACGGGGCCTTGTGCATAGAAGAGTTTCCTTCCTCCCACGTTGCAGGTGGGCACTTCCTTGAGGTCGTCGGTCTCTATGAGTTCGCCGGGCACGAGTTGTTCGTTCTGCAACTTTCCTCCATATCCATAGACCCTCACTTTGTCGAGGTTGGTGAATCCCGCCTGCCTGATGAGAGACTCGCTGATCTGATAGATGCCGGATGAGGGAACCCTCACCTTCACCCATTTCCCAGTGGCGAGCACAGAGTTCTCAGCGTATCGTTCGGCATTGGTGGTCGCCGACCTTCTGGGCATCCGCCACAAGCCAGGATTCAAAGGCTTGGCATTCACCGAAAGCATGAAACCGACGAGCCACTGGTATTTCCCTTCCCTGTAGGCGATGGGGACGAAACTCACCTCGAGGCTCCCCTTTTTCCTTTCCATGACAACGTTGACCTCTGGCACTGGCATTGCCGGCATCGGGTCGTCGGTGACCTCGCGCATCTTCCTGATGCTGTACTCGGTCATTTCCACCCATTCCGGGTAAAGGATGTCAACGGTGTAGGTGGAGTCGGCAAAGTCTCCTTGGAGTGGTATGGAGCAAGCAAACCTTGGGAGCACAGAGTCGATGCTCACCTCTTCGGCGGTGAGATTATGGAACTGCTGTGCAGCCGCGTTTGTCACAACCGCCAGCAGGAGGCAGGCGGCAGCCAGCACCTTGATGGCTTGCTGCATCCTCCATAGAGCCTGACCAGTCTGACCCGTCCGGCCCGTCCTTGTATGGTTATTTAACATTGAACTCCAATAGTTTTCTTTCTTCGAGATAACCGGTGATGCGGTCATCGACATTCACCTTGCAGAGAGGCCCCGGAACCCCGGTGAAGAGGAGGTCTCCTGTCCTGATGGTGAAATGCTTGCTGACATGAGCGATGAGTTGGTCTGCCGTGCGCTCCATGTCTTCCGTGTTGCCTTGCATGGCTGTCGTCCCGTTGATGTCGAGCCGGAACCCCATGGGTGGCAGTGTGCCTGGCGGCAAATCAATCCACTCCCCTATCTTGGTGGCTCCGTCGAATCCCGTGGCCATCTCCCATGGCAGTCCTTCCTCACGCAGCTTTTTGAGGAGGGTTGTCGCCGTGAAGGTGACGCCGCATGTCACGGCATCGTAGTATCGGTGTGCAAACCGCTCTGGGATGCTTTTTCCCAAACGGCATATCCTCACCACCAGTTGGGATGCGCAATGCACCTCTCCGATGTCGTCGGGGAGGAAGACGGGGCGCCCTCCCTTGGTGAGCGAAGAGTCTGCCCTGAGGAAAACGACAGGGTCTCCCTCATTATATAACGGCATGACACCATCTTTATTGTACGTGTCGTAATTGAAAGCAACGGCAAAGATTTTCATGATTCAGGATGAACAGATAAATGCCACGAATGGACCACGAATCGTTCATTAATTCAACTTTCGCTTGTGAGGGAATGATGGAATAAAGAAGGATTGGCGGCAAAGTCGAGCACTAGACGACCCGGCATGGTTGAAAAAGGCCAGGCACGGGGAAACGCCCCGCTGCCTGGCCATGAATGGTTTGCAGGATGTCCTGTCTTAGTCAGCCCTCAGTGTGAAGCGCTTGAAAGCCACCACCTTGAGTTCTTTGTCGGCTGCCTTGAGATAAGCAGCAACATTCTCCTTGGGCTCATGCATGATGACCTCTTGATTGACAAGACAGTTCTCTTTGAAGAACTTGGCCAAACGTCCCTTGGCGATGTTCTGAATCATCTGCTCGTTGAGGTCGGCAGCCTTGGCGGCAGCTGTCTCTTCCTTGACGGTGCGGGCTTTCTCTGCCTCCTCTTCAGTGAGCCATCCCTTGGCGATGTTCGACTTGATATGGTCTTCGCTGTCCACGAGGTTGGGGTTGATGCCGGCCTTCTTGAGAGCAACCTCAACGGCCTTCTCCACTTGCTCGTCCTTGGTCTTCTGGATGGCAATCTGGAATTCACTGTCCTTCACCGACTGAGGAACACTTGCCTCATCAAGCGAAATGGGGTTCATGGAAGCCACTTGAAGGGCGAGTTTCTTGCCCTGCTCCTCGAAGCCCTTGTTGAGTTGAACGAGGGTGCAGAGGATGTTCTTCCCTTGGTGGTTGTAGTGGTAGATGTTCTCTCCCTCGAGGAAATTGTATCCGTCGAGTTCCATCTTCTCACCGGTGATGCCCGAGCGCTGTGTGATGGCGTCGGAGACCACTTGCCCGTCGGGGAGGGTGAGAGCGGCCACTTCCTCGATGCTCTGGCACTTGTTTGCCACAGCGGCGTCGAGGATGGCTTGTGTGAGTGCGATGAAGTCGGCTCCGTTGGCAACGAAGTCGGTTTCACACTTGAGAGCGATGATGGCGGCGAAGTCTTTCTCCACCTTCACAAGCACGCATCCGTTGGAGGTTTCGCGGTCGCTGCGCTTGGCGGCGATGGCGAGTCCGCGCTCGCGGAGGAGGTCCTTTGCCTTCTCGAAGTCTCCCTCAGCCTCTACGAGCGCCTTCTTGACGTCGGCGAGACCTGCACCAGTGATGGCACGGAGCTTCTTGATATCTTCCATTGTGGGTTTGTAAGCCATTTTTCCTTTTTGGTTTTTTGATGTTTTTTCTAGTTTCCTAGAGGCTCCAGATGCTCTAGATGCCCCAGGACTCCTAGATATTTTGTTAAAAAATAATCACTCTGCAGCGGGGGCGTCCAGCACGGTAGCCTCGTTGTCAGCAACGTCGGCGTCCAACACGGTAGCTTCATTATCGGCCACCTCGGCAGCGGGTGCTTCCTCTACGGCCTCTGCCTTAGGGCTTTCCCTGCGAGCCTTGCGAGAACGCATGTTCCTGGGCTCTGCAGCCTCTTCGTTCTGCTCAGCCTGTGCCTTCTCGTCTGCTTTCTCTGCCTTCCTCTCCTCAAGTCCTTCTGCGATGGCGGCGCAGCAAGCGGTGAGGATGATGTCGATGCTGTCCTTGGCATCGTCGTTGGCTGGGATGACGAAGTCGATGTCATCGGGGTTGGAGTTGGTGTCCACGATGCCGAAGACGGGGATGCCGAGTCTCTTGGCTTCCTTGACGGCGATGTTCTCTTTCATGACATCCACGACAAAGAGTGCGGAGGGGAGCCTGGTGAGGTCGGCGATCGAACCGAGGTTCTTCTCGAGTTTTGCACGCTGGCGGGTCACCTGGAGGAGTTCCCTCTTGGAAAGGTTGTTGAACGTACCATCACCAATGAGTTTGTCGATGGTGGCCATTTTCTTCACTGCCTTGCGGATGGTGGGGAAGTTGGTGAGCATGCCGCCGGGCCAGCGCTCGATGACGTAAGGCATGTTGACGCTGGTGGCTTTCTCTTCCACGATGCTCTTGGCTTGTTTCTTAGTAGCGACAAAGAGGATTTTCTTACCCGACTTTGCGATTTGCTTGAGGGCCTCGGCGGCCTCGTCGATTTTCACGACCGTCTTGTGGAGGTCGATGATATGGATGCCATTGCGCTCCATGAAGATGTAGGGAGCCATGGCGGGGTTCCATTTGCGGCGGAGGTGTCCGAAGTGGCATCCAGCCTCCAGCAGCATGTCAAAATTTGTTCTTGGCATTGTTTTGTTGTTGAATTTGTTTACTTTCCTTTTAGTTTTCTCTCAACCAACCAGCAAGTAATCTCCCTTGACGGCCTCATGCCGCCAAGCGGGGAGTCTTGCCAGTTTGGATGCTAAACAAGAGTTGCTTTTTAACGCTTGCTGAACTGGAAGCGTGCGCGTGCCTTGGGACGACCCGGCTTCTTGCGCTCCACAACGCGGGAGTCGCGGGTGAGGAAACCTTGGTCCTTGAGGGCTTTCTTGTCCTCCTCGTTGATTTTCACAAGCGCGCGGGCGATGGCGAGGCGGAGAGCCTGGCTCTGCCCTGTGAAACCACCACCGTCGAGGTTCACCTTGATGTCATACTTCTCTGCTACGTTGAGCAGGTTGAGGGGCTGCTTGACAACATACTGGAGGATGGGTGAGGGGAAATACTCTGTGAGATCCTTCTTGTTGATGGTGATCTTGCCTGTGCCTTCACTGAGGTAAACGCGAGCGACGGCGCTCTTGCGACGTCCTATGGCATTTGTATATTTAGGTTCCATTTGCTATGATTATTTAAACTGGTTGATATCGATGGCCTTGGGCTGCTGTGCCTCATGGGGATGCTCTGTGCCCTCATAGACATGGAGGTTGTACATCAAACTGCGGCCAAGGGGGCCTTTGGGGAGCATGCCCTTGATGGCATGGCGAATGATGCGCTCGGCACCGTCTTTCTTCTGACGGAGCTTGGCGGGGGTGTCAAAGCGTTGGCCACCAGGATAACCCGTATAGCGTGTGTAAAGTTTCTCGGTTTCCTTTTTGCCAGTGAACACCACCTTGTTGGCATTGATGATGATCACGTTGTCTCCACAATCGGCATGCGGTGTGAAGGTTGGTTTGTGCTTCCCACGAAGAATCTTGGCCACTTTGGAGCAGAGTCTACCTACCACCAGTCCGGAGGCATCGATGACTACCCACTCTTTCTTGACCGTATTCTTGCTCATGGAAACAGTCTTGTAACTTAAAGTGTTCATTTCAAATTTGATTTTTGCTACTAAAAAACTCTTTTTCTTATTCGTTGGAAGGCGATTCACTAACCGTTGCGCCCGGCCAAAGGCACCACTATTAACACGCCACTCCTGGGGGTCCTAAGAATACCCCCGGTAATAATCGGACTGCAAAGGTACACATTTTATATGTCTTTACCCTCCTAATACCTTATCACACACAATGGATTTAAGGTTTTTTAATAAAAATAATGTTTTTTAACGGACAAAAAGTTGTTGTTCACACCATGCTTTTAGCAGGGGTTCCGTGCTTCGCACTCCACCACCTGCCTGTACTCTGGCCACCCCTTCGGGGTTCGTTCAACATCAAACCAAGGTATAACAAATCAAGTATGAAGTAAAAAATCCTCGCAAATGGAGGTGTTTTAATGGAATCATCATTTGATTATCCATACATTTTTTAAATGAAGCTACTGTAAGTAATTGAATGCCAATATAACCGAACTTCCGAAACTTAAGTCATGATTTAGAAGCGGTTCTTTTCATCGTTGCCAGCACCCTTGCCTTTGTACTTAGAGCGGGCGGTATTGAACTTGTAGCGAAGAGTGACTACGAAACGGCGACGGTCGTAGTAATTTCCCTGATAGAGTTGCACCTGCTGATTATAGACTCTGTTCCCATCGCGGCTGCGGCTATGGCAAAATGCCCGAATTATATGGCAAGGCTCCAGATAGTTTTATGGCTTCCAATTTGGATTCGTTGGCAATGTCTATATACATGTTTTGAGGTGCCTCGATTTCAATCAATCTTAATCAGTGTGTAATTATTTGGAAAAATAGCATTCTTAGTACACATTGCTTGGGAAATTATAGCTAATTTTGCAGCCGAAATTCAGTACCATGCTCGTTTTTGTCCGTAGTATAAGCGAGACCATGATGCTGAAGTGTTATCAGCACGCTACAAACATATTGTATTCATTTACTAAACCCTATTGATCATATATTTATATTTATCACATATTTAATAATGCGAGAGATGAAAAGAAATTCTTTTAGATTATGGATGTTGAACGCAATACTCGTTTGCGCTCTTGGTGTATTTACTGCATGCTCTTCGGACGACGACGACAATCCTGTTCAGCCCGGGAAGGAATACTCGAGTACCACAAGAGAATTGATATCCCTGGTCGATAACAACGCGGAGTTGAAAAGTCTGTTGAAGAAGGCTATTGCCAAGGGTGCAGAGATGAATCCTGACAAAAAGACCAATCCTGCACAGACACTTTCTGAATACTACGACTTTGTGGAGTGGGCAGCCCACGCCATGCCATGCCATGGACTGTCATCTACCAGCCTGAAGGCACTGACCTTTTCACACGTATTGACCAGAGCCTGAACTACTTCTTCTTCATCAATGACATTCCGCTTGAAGAACTCGACGGGAAATCGCTCTACAACAACTCGCTTCAGTACTACGAGCCATACCGTTCGTGGCTCAAGTCATTTGCCAAGGCATGGGGTGCTTACCTTGATACCGAGGACTCATGGAAGCAGGAGTATTATGACGAAGTGGCCCGTGTAGACACCTTTGGCATATCGAAAGGATGGTATGAGGATGCTTCGAATTGGAAAACATTCAATCAGTTCTTTGCCCGCCGCTTGAAAAGCCCCGATATGCGTCCTATCGCATCGCCAGATGACGGCGCTGTGGTGGTGTCGCCAGCCGATGCCTGTACACAAGGTGTATGGCAAATTGACAATGAAGGCTATATCATACAAAACAATGAATCAGGCGTGCAAATCAAATCAAAGAAGTTCAGCAGCATAGCCGAACTCGTAGGTCCCGGCAGCCAGTATCGTAATGCATTTAATGGCGGCACGCTGACACATTCATTCCTCAATGTTTACGACTATCATCGCTATCATTTCCCTCTGGCTGGCAAGATAAAGGAGGTCAACATTATCGAAGCCGATTATGCAGTGGGTGGCAGTATCACATGGAATCCTGCAACCAAGAAGTACGACTTGTATTGCGACACCCCGGGCTGGCAATCGATAGAGACTCGAGGTTGCGTTATTCTCGAGACTCCGGACTATGGTCTTGTGGCTTTGTTGCCTATAGGCATGATGCCTGTCACAAGCATCAATTGGGCACCAGAGGTTAAGGCCGGTGCCAATGTCACCAAGGGTCAGGAGCTCGGCTGGTTCCTCTTCGGAGGAAGCGACTACGTCATACTCTTCCAGTCTGGCGTCAATTTTAAGCTGAAGCCAGATGTTTTCTCCCACCAACTGATGGGTGAGGAACTGGGTCGTCTCAGTCATAAATGACAGGAGTGCCCACCTACTGTAACTGTAGAAGCCAAGTCCCGAGGGGCGATAAGACTACGGCAGGGGTCATCCCCTGCCTATGGTCTGGCCATGCCTTCGGCATTCAAGAGTGAAACCATTGTTCCCCTATGAAATTGTTGGTTACTTAAGTTTCTGAAGTAAAATTGCCTTGCAAAATTTGGACTTGTCTAGTATGGCAACCGGTTGTGAAGTGAAGCCCGAAGGGCTGGGACGACCATAGGCAGGTGGTGGAGCGAAGCGCAACCCCTGCTTGACGATGATATGATATCAACAACCCCGAGGGGGTGGCAGAACAATGATATGAAGTTATCATTCTGCCACCCCTTCGGGCCCTTCGGGGTTGTTGTTCCCACCGTGCTTTTAGCAGGGGTTCCGTGCCCCATGCCATGTCCCAGGTACTTATGATAAAAAAACTGTCGATTTTTTCTTGCTACTACTCGTGAATGGGCATCAAACAGATGTTTGTAACCAGAGGTAAGCATTCTGAGTTTCGGGATGGCCAGACATTCTTAGTCGTCAACTCTCTCTACAATGAAGTCGCAGGCTGAGAACCAACTGCCATTGTAATATGAGGCATATTTAAATGTTTGCATAAGAAGCAAGCCCCTTCGACTTCGGGAGACATTCTCGACATGGTTGGCAACCGCAAAACAATATATTGACCATCTTTTTATCTGAAAGCACACCCACACGCCGATACATAAATCGTGTTTTTGTTTGCCGAGAGCTACTTTTGCGACACTTTTCAAAGCCTTTTCTCCCATTTGTCGCATTTTCACACGCTTGTCGCAAGGATAACAAGTGAAAAACACACAAATATTTCCACCATGAGAAAACCCGTCATACCTTTGCAGTGCAAAAAGGAAAAAACCTACAACGAATTGAAATAACAAACAAAAAACAAATACGAAAATGAAAAAGTATCTACAATCAATCATGATGGCAGTCGCAGCCCTTTTGTCGGTAACAATGACAAGTTGTGAAGAAGACGAATTAATCGCGATGACACTCGACGGCAACTGGAAAGGTAACATGTATGTGTCTTATCAAATCAACGGTAGGGGAGATTACTACGACGCTTCTTACTCTGAAGTATGCTTCCTCCGCAATCCTTCCAAATACGCATCGGGTGACGGATACTGGATTGATTACTACAACGACTATAGAAGATATGGATGGGAACGCAACTATATCGCAAACCACATCAAGTGGGAAGTATTCAATGGAAACATCAGAATCCATTTCATAGAGGACAACTCATATGTGACAATTTATGAATATAGCCTCACCGACAACCACTTCTCTGGTTACATAGAGATGCACAATGGAATGAGGCAAAGATTCAGCCTGGTGCATACTTCTTCGCCCAACAGGAACACTTATCATTGGGGAAGCGACAGGTTCTATTTCGACGCCAACCAGAACAACATGGGCATTGAGGAAGATGCTTCCTACTCAAACAAGTCTTACATGGACCTAGAAGACGGGATCTCTTCTGACAACACCAACGATTCAAGCGCACCGGTGCAATTGCAGCGTGTATTCAAATCGAAATACGAATAAAAACAATTGTAGAATTCATCTGTTCCTTTTCCCGTGCTCACAGTCTTTGACCGAGGGCGCGGGAAAAACTTTTTCCGGCATAATGTTGCTTGGTTGTGACCATTTTCTTTATCGAATGGTAACAGGATTCCTATCCTGGCTCAAATCGGTTGTCAGAATAGTGATTCCAAAAATGGGTGTCCAATTTGTTGTATCAACTTTTAATCAAAAAAGGAAAAGCGGAGACCCTGAATTGATCGGGGGTCCGCCTTTCATAGCATAATAGTCTTCTGATTATGCTAATTATTCTTAAATGTCGTTAAATCAAGGATTTGCAAGGATTTTATTTACTCTTAGTCCGCCATTTTCCCGCCCTACTTGAAAAGTGAAGCAGAATCAAGGGGAATAAAAGATTACAACATTTATTCCGTTTTACTCGAGGGGAAAAAGGGTAAAATGTCATTTACATGGTTTTATCATCCTTCACGCCTATGCCCTTTTGGGGTGATGGATAATAAAAGGGGAAATTAGGATTTTAACATTTGCCACAATGCCAATTGACCCTGATTTTGCAATCTGGCAGAAAAATGAT
>JAFWSS010000047.1 GCA_017524385.1 Prevotella sp. | reverse complement strand
GGTCTTCATGTCCTATGGTCCCGGAATCAGGATTATCTATCCTCGGAATGCGGTGAAGTATATGCGTGACAAGCTGAGGGAAGCTCTTGACTTGTATGAGGATGAGGAGGGCAAATTATAATCGCCCTTTTGGCTATCGCCGAAAGTACTCCGTTCGGAAAAGCTCAAATAAATTTGGCTTTTCGCTCACTTAATCGTACTTTTGGCCTTCGCCGAAAGTACTCCCGTTCGGAAAAGCTCAAATAAATTTGGCTTTTCGCTCACTTAATCGTACTTTTGCACTGATGAAAGCGAGTTTCATGATAGCGGCGCCATCCAGTGGCTCGGGCAAGACCACCATTGCCCGGGGACTGATGTCTTTGTTCGTTTCCAAGGGGAAGAAGGTGCAACCCTTCAAATGCGGTCCCGACTACATCGACACCAAGTTCCATGAATTGGTCTGCTGCAGACCGAGCATCAACCTCGACACGTTTATGGCCTCGCCACAACATGTGCAAGGTCTTTTCGCCCATTATGGGAAAGACGCCGATATGTGTGTCGTTGAGGGTATGATGGGACTTTTCGACGGCTATGACCGCGACCTCGGTTCCTCGTCGGAAATCGCACGGACACTGGGCCTGCCTGTCGTGTTGGTGGTCGATGCCAAGCGGTCGGCCTACTCTCTGGCGGCTTTGCTTACCGGTTTTGTCCATTTCAGGGAGGATGTGCACGTCTGCGGCGTGATTTTCAACAGGGTTGGTTCGGAACGCCATGAAAGGATGCTGCGCCAGGTGTGTGATGACATCGGATTGGAGTGTTTTGGTTTCCTGCCCAATCATCGCGACTTGGAACAAGGTTCGCGTTACTTGGGACTTGACTTTTCCGAGATGCCTGAAGCACACACATTGGTCAGCTTGTTGGAGGAGCATGTGAACTGGAAACGGTTGCTTGAACTCGGTGCTCCAACGTCTATCCTACAGTCGGAGGAAAGTGCTTGTCGGAACGCACCGGGGCCAAAAGTCCAGAGTCAAACCTCCCCCGAAGCCGTAGGGGCGGGTCTTGTGCCCGCCCGAAAGCCAAAAGTCCAGAGTCAAACCTCCCCCGAAGTCGTAGGGGCGGGTCTTGTGCCCGCCCGAAAGCTTGTCGTGGCACGCAACGAGGAGTCCTTCTCCTTCATTTACCAAGAGACCTTGGATGCCTTCCAAAACGTGGCGTTTTTCGACCCCGAGACAGAGGTGCCGTCCCTCGATGACAGCGACTTGCTTTATCTCCCAGGCGGTTATCCGGAAAAGCACCTCGACGCATTGACCAAAAATGTGGCGGCCCGGGAAGCCATACGCCTCTTTGCCGAACGCGGAGGACGGGTCTTTGCGGAATGCGGCGGTATGATGTATCTCTGCAAGAGCATCCTTGACGACACGGGCGAATATCCGATGTGCGGCGTGCTGCCCTACGTCATCACGGCAAGGAAGGAAGACAGAAAACTATCGTTGGGCTACCGCCGCTTCACGCTCGATGGCACGGAACATCGTGGGCATGAGTTCCACTACACCCGGTTCCTCGGAGAGACTCCGAAAAGCATCACCCAGGTTTATAATGCCAAGGGCGAACCTGTCGACACCCCCGTTTTCAGACACAAAAACGTGATAGCCAGTTACACACACCTTTATCATATCTATGAAACAGATTTATACCAAGACCGGCGACCAGGGAACAACCAGCCTTAGAGGCGGTGCAAGAGTTCCCAAGGATGACATCCGCATAGAGGTCAACGGACAGTTGGACCATCTGAATGCCTGTCTGGGGATGGCGCGTTCGATGATGGGCAAGGATGATGCCGACCGGCTGCTCCTGCACCGTGTGCAACAGGAACTGATGGTTGTCATGAGCCATATCGCCACGCCGGAGCAAGATGTCAACCCACGGCAGTTGCACACGGCGGAAATGACCTCGCTGATGGAGCAGGCCATCGATGCCGCTGCCACCCCCACGGGCTTTGTCATCCCCGGCGACGGTGGCACACTCTCCGCTTGCTTGCATCTGGCGCGCACACAGGCTCGCACCGTGGAAAGGCGATTGTGGACGCTCCATCGCCGTCACCCCGTGGACGAGAGCATCCTCGTGATGCTCAACCGCTTGTCCGACTACCTCTTTATCCTGGCGTTGAAAAATGAAAACAGATAAGTTGCATCCCATCATGTTCGTCGGCACCGGCAGCGACGTAGGCAAGAGCATCATCGCCGCCGCCTTCTGCCGCATCTTCAAGCAAGACGGCTATCATCCCGCACCTTTCAAGGCGCAGAACATGGCGCTCAACTCATTCGCCACCCCTGAAGGTCTGGAAATCGGAAGGGCACAGGCGGTGCAGGCTGAGGCAGCGGGCATTCCCTGTCATACCGACATGAACCCGCTGCTGCTCAAGCCGCAGTCCGACCACACCTCGCAGGTGGTGCTCAACGGCAAACCCATCGGCAACAAAGACGCCTATGACTTTTGGCGAAAGGGAACGTCCGACATCGACTTCCGGAAAGAGGTGCGTGATGCCTTCGAACGCCTGGCTGCCAGATACAACCCCGTCGTCCTGGAGGGAGCTGGAAGCATCTCCGAAATCAACCTCAGGGACAGGGACCTTGTCAATATGTCCATGGCACGCCATGCCAAGGCCGACGTCATCCTCGTTGGCGACATCGACCGTGGCGGCGTCTTCGCATCGGTCTATGGCAGCATCGCCTTGCAGACACCCGAGGACCGACAACTCATCAAGGGCGTCATCATCAACAAGTTCCGTGGTGACATGAGGCTGTTCGACGAGGGAAGGAGGATGATGGAGGACATCTGCCATGTTCCAGTCCTTGGTGTCGTGCCTTACTACAACGACATCCATATCGAGGAGGAGGACAGCGTGGCGCTGGCTCAGAAATCCATGGCGGCTGAAAGGGGAAAGGTGAACATCGCCGTGGTGATGTTGAAGCACCTGTCCAACTACACCGACTTCGACTCGCTGGAACAAGACCCTCGCGTCCATCTCTTCTACACCAACAACGTGGAGGACATCGGCACGGCCGACATCATCATCCTGCCGGGCACGAAATCCACTCTCCACGACCTCTATGAACTGCGTCGCAACGGGTGTGCTCAAGCCATCGTCAGGGCTCGGCGCAATGGTGCCACCGTCCTTGGTATCTGCGGCGGCTACCAACTGATGGGTGTCGAGGTGTGCGACCCCGACCACGTGGAGGGCGACATCGACCGCCTGCCGGGACTGGGACTGTTGCCCGTCACCACCAACATGGGTGGTGAGAAGACCACCAGGCAGGTGACGTGTGAATATGGCCGAGGCTATGAGATACACATGGGGGAGACACGTCCCTTCGGCGATGCAAAACCCACACCGCTGCTCCATCTCGACAACGGCAATGTGGATGGCTATAGGGTCGACAGCAAATGCATGGGCACCTACGTCCATGGCATTTTGGACAACGCCCCGTTTGTCGATTTCCTGCTCTCGCCTTTCTCGGAAAAACTCGAACAGATGGGGCAACACATTGACTACCAAGCCTTCAAGGAAGAACAATATGACAAACTCGCTCTACATGTGCGCCAACATGTGGATATGGAGAAAATCTACCAGATACTGACCGATGACTAAGACACTGTCGCTCCTTGTTGGTTGGCTGCTCGACCTCGTGTTGGGAGACCCCCGGCAGTTGCCGCACCCCGTGGTGGGGTTCGGCAAGATGATAGCCTTCGGTGAGCATCGCCTCAACAAGGGCAAGCATCGCAAGGTGAAAGGGGCGTTGATGGCCATCACACTCATCATCCTGGTGTTTCTCGTCGGATGGGTCATCCGGCATTTCCTCTCGCTGGCAAACATATGGCTGGGTGTGGCTTTCGATACCATCATTGTGTTCTACTGTCTGGCAGGCACCACCCTCGTCCGTGAGGTGCGTGTCGTTTTCGTCGCCCTCGACCGTTCCTTGGAGGATGGCCGTCGACAAGTGGCTCGCATCGTGGGACGTGACACCTCGGAGTTGTCGGCACAGGAGGTGCGCACGGCTGCCCTCGAAACCCTAGCAGAGAACCTGAGCGACGGTGTGACGGCACCCCTGTTCTGGTTGGCTGTTGCCGGAACGCCCGGAATGCTCGCCTACAAGATGGTGAACACGCTCGACTCCATGATAGGCTACCGCACGGAGCGCTACAAGGACTTCGGATGTTGGGCGGCGCGCATCGACGACGTGGCCAATTATGTCCCAGCCCGCCTCACCGCACTGTTGATGGTCGTCGCCTCAGGAAGGTTGGGTTTGCTCTCCTTCGTAGCCAAATACGGACGCAACCACGCCAGTCCCAACAGCGGATATCCCGAGGCGGCACTGGCTGGCATCCTCGGCTGTCGTTTCGGCGGTCCCCATTACTATTTCGGACAGTTGTTCGACAAACCCTACATCGGAGAAGAAGACCGCCAGCTCTCCACCACCGATATGGAGAAGGCGGTCAGCATCAACCGCATCGCCGAGGTGCTGATGGTGGCATCGACAGGCATCGTCGTATATCTTATCCATTATCTCACATAAACTCCCATAATACCCATAGACCATGAAGAAAATCATCGTTGCTGGCATAGGACCGGGCAGTCGCGAAGACATCACGCCCGCCGTGGTGGAAGCGCTTCGGCAGGCCGACGCCGTCGTTGGTTATCATTATTATTTCCAGTTCATCCAACCGCTTCTCAAAGAGGATTGCATCTGTGTAGACACCGGTATGAAAAAAGAGCGGCAACGAGCGGAACAGGCATTTGAATTGGCTGAACAAGGGAAGGTCGTGGTGGTCATCTCCTCTGGCGACGCGGGCATCTATGGCATGACGCCACTCGTCTATGAGATGCGCCGTGAACGAGGGTCTGATGTGGAGGTGGAATCACTTCCCGGCATCTCCGCTTTCCAAAAGGCAGCATCGTTGTTGGGCGCACCCATCGGACACGACATGTGCATCATCTCATTGAGCGACCTTCTGACGCCATGGGAAGTGATAGAAAGGCGTATCAAAGCTGCCATCACCGGCGATTTCGTCACCGCCATCTACAACCCGAAGTCGCATGGACGCTATTGGCAACTTTACCGTTTGCAGGAGCTATTCTTGAAATGGCGTTCACCGGAAACCCCCATGGGCTATGTGCGTCAGGCCGGGCGTGACGAACAAGAGGTGAAGGTCACCACGATTGCAGATTTCGACCCGGAAGACGTGGACATGTTCACCGTCATACTCATCGGCAATTCGCAGTCATACATCTGCGAGGGTAAAATCATCACCCCCCGTGGCTATTATGCACAGGAGAAGGACGAAGAGGTGAAACCCGGCCAACAGATCATGATGAACTCCTTCCAAACCATTGCCAGCGAACTGCACCGCAACGACTGGCCCCTCGATCACAAATGGGCACTGCTCCATGCCATCCACACCACCGCCGACTTCGAGATGGAGAGACTGCTGAAAACCGATGATAACGCCGTGGAGACCTTGTATCGGAAAGTGGCAAAAGGCGAACTCAAAACCATCATCACCGACGTGACGATGGTGGTGAGCGGCATACGAAAAGGGGCCTTGTCGCGCCTGGGCTTGGAGGCCAAATGCTACCTCGGCGACCCACGAGTGGCTGAGATGGCATCCAAGGAAGGAATCACAAGAACGCAAGCGGGGATAAGACTGGCCGTGGAGGAGCATCCCGATGCGCTCTTCGCCTTCGGCAACGCCCCAACGGCGCTGATGGAACTGTGCACGCTGATACGCAAGGGAAAGGCACGGCCGGCGGGCATCATCGCCGCGCCCGTAGGTTTCGTCCATGTGAGGGAGTCGAAACATATGGTCAAACCTTTCAAGGACATTCCAAAGGTCATCGTGGAAGGACGCAAGGGTGGCAGTAACTTGGCTGCCACGTTGTGCAACGCCATCCTGACCTTCGACGACGCCGAACAACTCAAACCAGGAAGGGATTTATGAAATTCACTGTCATAGGCATCACGGATGCACCAAAACCGTTTTTCCCGCCAGAGGTGATGGAAATCATCAGGGCGGGCACGGTCTTTTCGGGAGGAAAGCGCCACCACGAAATCATGGCTCCGCTCTTGCCCGAAAAGGCGTTGTGGATCGACATCACAGCACCTCTCGATGCCGTTTTTGAGCAATATGGGCAATTGGATGCCGATGTCATCGTCTTTGCTTCCGGCGACCCCCTCTTCTTCGGCTTCGCCAACACCATCAGACGCTTACTCCCCAAGGCGGAAATCGAGCTCTTTCCGTCATTCAACTCACTGCAGATGTTGGCACATCGACTGGTGATGCCCTATCACGACTTGCGCGTGGTGTCGCTTACAGGACGTCCCTGGCCGGCTCTCGACCAAGCACTGATAGAGCGCACGGGAAAAATCGGAGTGCTCACCGACCGCAACCACACCCCGGCAGCCATCGCACAAAGGATGCTCGACTATGGGTACGATTATTACACGATGCACGTGGGCGTTCATTTGGGCAATCCCCAACGTGAACAAGTGGTGACGCTTTCACTTGAGGAGGTGGCAACTTCCAACTTCGACCATCCCAACTGTCTTATCCTTTCCGCACGACAAAAGCCACCCGCAAGAACCTTCGGACTTCCCGAACAACAGTTTGACCTGCTCGACGGAAGGGAGAAGATGATTACCAAGATGCCCATACGCCTGTTGACGCTGCAAACACTCGACTTGCCTGAAAAACAAGTGTTTTGGGACATCGGCTTCTGCACCGGCAGCGTGTCAATCGAAGCACGTTTGCTTTTCCCACATCTGCAGGTGGTGGCTTTTGAGATACGGCCGGAGTGCGAACAACTGATGCGCCATAACAGCCGCCGGTTTGGTGCACCCGGAATCGACGTGCATATAGGCGACTTCCTGAAAACCGACATCGACGACATCCCTCGACCCGACGCCGTGTTCATTGGTGGCCACGGTGGCAGGATGAAGGAGGTCATGGCCAAGGTGTGTGAAGTGTTGCCGCCGGGAGGATGCATCGTCACCAACAGCGTCTCTTCGCCTGTCGTCCAACGGATGACCAGCCGTCCGAACAGCAAGGAACTCTTCCACGAAGCCTGCGAGGAACTCGGTTTGAAAGAGGACGTTCCCACACATGTCCAACTCAACGACTACAACCCCATAGACATATTGAAATGCAGAAAATAGCCATCATCCAAATCAGCGAGGCGGGGGCAGGAATCGCCCTCGAACTCAAGAGACAATTGAATGCGACAATCGTCAGACGCAGCGACGTGGAAAAGCGATGGAAGGATTTCGACGCCTTCGTCTTCATCGGTGCCATGGGCATCTGCGTACGCACCATAGCGCCTTTCGTCAAGGACAAGCACGAAGACCCGGCGGTGGTGTGTGTCGACTCCTTGGGTCGGAATGTCGTCTCCGTGCTCTCTGGACATGTCGGCGGTGCCAACGAACTGACAAGAACCGTGGCCAGAGTATTGGGAGCGAATCCTGTCATCACCACCCAGAGCGACAACGCCGGACTATGGGCGCTCGACACTTTGGGGAACCGGTTTGACTGGTCATGCCCGACCGGCGACGCTATGAACGACTGCATCTTCGCCTTCGTCAACCGAAAACCGACCGCACTGCTGTTGGAAGTGCGTGACCAAGGCACCGACTATATGGAAAGGACGCTTCCCGACCATGTCACCCTCATCGATGACATCAGTCAGGCCGACCCTAAGAGATTCAAACTGCTCATCATGGTCACCCCCTTCATGCACGATGCTCCCAAAGGGGTGTTGAAGTTGCATTTCGTACCGATGATAGGCACAATAGGTTTCGGCTTGGCTCATCGACCAGACGACTATGAGGACATCTTCGAACAGATGGATGAGGCCTTCTTCGCCCGAAAAGTGTTTCCTTGCGCCTATAATTACTGCACCATCGATGTGAAGGCCGACGAACCTTTCGTCAGGATGGTGCAAAGAGAATACAATGTACATGTGTCATTTTTCACCGCAGAGGAGTTGGCGGCCGTCGAAGTGCCTCATCCCAGCGACGTGGTGGAGAAGCATGTGGGTACGCCGAGCGTGTGTGAGGCGGCGGCCATCCTGGGTTCAAACCATGGCCAACTGATAGTGGAGAAGATAAAGGGCAAGCACTGGACTGCCGCTCTCGCCATTGACCGCAAGTATCTGCGCCACAAGAAAGCCCATGTGGAAATCGTGGGCGCAGGGCCTGGCGACCCCGAACTGGTGTCGGTGAGGGGGCGCAGGATGCTGGAGAAGGCCGACCTCATCCTCTATGCCGGCTCTTTGGTGCCGCGTGAATTGACCGCTTGCGCCAAACTCGGCGCCGTGGTGCGCTCGTCGGCGGGAATGGCTCTTGAAGAGCAATGCCGGTTGATGAAGGAGCATTATGACAAGGGACATTTCATCGTACGCCTGCATACCGGCGACCCCTGCATCTTCGGAGCCATCCAGGAGCAGATGGCTTTCTTCGATGCCAACGGCATGGACTACCATATCACGCCGGGCATCTCATCTTTCCTCGCTGCAGCGGCCGAACTGAGGAGCCAGTTCACCATCCCCGAGCGCACGCAGACCATCATCCTCACCCGTGGCGAAGGGCGCACGCCCATGCCGGAGAAAGAACAACTTCACTTGTTGGCGAAAAGCCAAAGTACGATGTGCATCTTCCTCAGTGCCGCCATCGTCGATGACGTGCAGCGGGAATTGTTGCAGGAATACCCCGAAGACACGCCCGTGGCGGCCTGCTACCACCTGACCTGGCCCGACCAGAGAATCTACCGGGGAAAACTGAAAGACCTGGCCCGTATCGTGCATGACAATGGTCTCACCTTGACCACGATGCTGGTCGTGGGCGAGGCCATCGACAACCGCCAGGGACTGTCTGAGCTATACAACAAGCATTTCACACATCTGTATAGGAAAGGGGAATAGCCATGGTGCTCGTTTTCGGAGGGACGACGGAAGGCCGGAAGGCTGTGGAGGTGCTCGAGGCAGCAGGTTCACCCTACTATTATTCCACCCGTGGTGATGAACAGCAGGTAGGCCTCACACATGGCGTCCATCTGATAGGCGGCATGGACTTGCAGGAGATGTCGGCGTTTTGCAAGGAGCATGGCATACGACTCATCATAGATGCCGCCCATCCCTTTGCAGAAAACCTGCACAAAAACCTGGTGTCGCTTGCCCTCCGCCTGGATTTGCCCCTCATCAGGTTTGACAGGATTTACCCTCCTCGTTCCAATGATGTCGTATGGTGCAAGGACTACCTTGATGCCATGCGATTGATGGAGGAGCATGGGGTGGGGCGCTTGCTGGCGTTGACAGGAGTCAACACGATAGGGAAACTCAAACCCTTTTGGAGCCGTCATGAGTGTTGGTTCCGCATATTGCATCGCGAGACTTCCATTGGCTTGGCCACACAGGCAGGCTTCCCCGCCGACCATCTGGTCTTTTATGAGGAGGACGCTACAAACACGCTCATCGACCAACTCCATCCTGATGCCTTGCTCACCAAGGAAAGTGGTGTCAGCGGGGGCTTCTCCCAAAAAGTGGAGTCGGCGAAAACAGTTGGTATCAAGGTCTATGCCGTGGAAAGGCCTGCTTACCCTCCACTGGGTGTGATTCCTCAGGACAAGACCGTGACAATCGACAAAGTCGACGGCCCCTTTGGACTACGGCGTGCAGTGGAAAAACACCTCCCCGAGTTCTATCCTTTGCACAGCGGACTGACCACGGGCACTTGTGCCACGGCGGCGGCTGTCGCTGCAGCGACGGCCTTGCTGCGAAAGGAAAAGCCCGATGTAGTGCCGGTCGTCCTGCCCGATGGAGAGACCATCCTTGTTGCTGTCTCTTATGGAGACGGTTTTGCTTATGTCGTAAAACCCGGCGGCGACGACCCCGACGTGACCAACGGACTTGAGGTGAGGGCGACCGTCTCCCGTCTGGAGGGGGGCAACCCACAGGAAGTGGTCATAAAAGGTGGGGTGGGGGTGGGCACCTTCACCTTGCCCGGCTTTGACTATCCACCGGGCGAACCTGCTATCAACAAGTCGCCAAGGCAGATGATTCGCGACAACCTCGCTGCTTTTGACACGCCATTGCAGGTGGTCGTCGCCGTGCCTGAGGGGGTGGAAATAGCCCGACGTACCTTCAATCCAAGGTTGGGCATCGTGGGTGGCATCAGCATCATCGGTGTTTCCGGCATCGTCATGCCATTCTCGGAAGATGCTTTCATCGAGTCCATCAGGAAATGTTTGCAGGTGGCGAAGGCGAGCGGGGCGCCAAGGGTGGTCATCAACAGCGGGGCGAAGAGCGAGCGGTTCATACGCTTTCGTTATCCCGACTTGCCTCAGCAGGCTTTTGTGGAATATGGAAACTATATCGGCGAGACGTTGAAGATGGCCGACGAGTTGGGGGTGGAAAAAGTCTCCCTCGGCATTATGTTGGGCAAGGCGGTGAAACTGGCTGCAGGACAATTGGACACGCATAGCCGAAGGGGAACGATGGACAAGGCGTTCGTCGCACAAATGCTGGAGGAAGCGGGATGCACGGTGGATGTCACCGACCTCACTCTCGCAAGGGAATTGTGGAACATCATCCCTGAAGAGAAAATACCTGATTTCTGCAAGGTGGTCATCACCCACTGCCGTGAACATTGCGCATCGGTTGTCAATGATTGCGAACTCACCATCCTCCTCATAGGGGAGAAGGGTGAGATCTACGAGTGGTGACAAGGCGTAATGTGTTGAAAAATTAGTTAAGCGCTCAATTGACTTACTTTAAATAACTGAACTTTCCCACCCTTTTTATCACGAATTTGAGAATTAAAGAATTTTCCAACCTGCGGTTGGATTATTAATGCGGGACGGCCTGAAAGGCCAACGAGATATCAGCCCGGGGCAACGCCCTGGGAATCCATGTGTGATATATAACAGTCGCCCTGCAAGGGCAAAAGCCTTACCCAAACACCATCCTTTTGCCCTTGCAGGCCTTGCAGGGCGAATTCACCCCTTTCCCACAACCCAGGGTGTTGCCCTGGGCTAAAAGCAGGTTGCCCTTTCAGGGCGTTTCAACCGCACCTTTGGCATTTTCCATTATAATGAATTTATAGGAATTTGAGATGAAAGGACAAGTCATTTCCTAACTCTATTGCGTAAGGTTCGCGTCGTTTGCGACGATAATTCTTCAAAATTCTTTTCATCTGCTTATCAATTCTAAAATTCTTAAATTCGTGATAATAAAACTTTTACATAATTTGTGAGGGTGGGATACTTCAGTAAATAATAAGTAGGTGATCAAAATTAGATGATAGTATTTTTATGATTTATTTGGATGCAGATTTTGCATAAATTGCTCACGCTCGGCCATTCGCAAGCAAGCTTGCATGGCACTCGCTGACTCGCAATTTTGCTCTCAGACGAACAATTCGATTAATCGAGAGCAGAGTCATGCTTGCATGAACTATGCTGAGCGAAAGAATAGTAGGATGCAATCCAGTGGAGCATAGCGGGCTATGTGAAAGGCTACGGGTAGGCGAGCTTGCTCGGGAATCTGAGGATGAGTGAAAAATATGCGCCAAAGAAAGTTACGATTAAGCGAGAGGAAAGCCAAATGTATTTGAG
>JAFWSS010000046.1 GCA_017524385.1 Prevotella sp. | reverse complement strand
TTTCAATTTTCAATTTTCAATTTTTATTTGGTGTTTTGTTGAATTTGAAAGCGCAGGTGAGCATGAGGTATCTTGGTATGCAGTTGTCCCATGTCTCGGTGCGTCCTTGTGCGTTCACGGTGTATTGTTTGTTGGAGAGTTGGTGCAGGATGTCGAAGGCGGTGAGTTTGAGTGTGAGTTTTTCCTTGAACAAAGAGCGTGAGAGTTCGGCGTTCCACACCAGGTCGTTGGTGTTCATCATTTCGCTGTTGTATCCCCTTCTGCTGAACATCTTGATGTCGGTTGCCAGTGAGAGTTTGACCCAGGGTATGACATAGAGGAGTCTTGCGCCGTAACTGAAGTCGAAGGCGCTGATGCGCTCGAAGTCCTCCCTGTCGCTGGTGCTGATGCGCCAGGTGACGTCGCCCATCAATGTGGCTGTGAGTTTGTCTTTCTGGTATTCCAGTTCCAACCTGTCGTGCAAGGTCCAGTTGTTGACGGTGCTCTTGCTGCTTCCACTTGCAGTCCCGGTATTGAGGTAGAGGATGGGAAAGTCGACGGAATGGTTGTAGTAAGCATCCGCCCTTTCCTTGAATGTCAGTAGTTTCTTGCGGTCTATGGGTTTTTGGTAGTTGGTTCCGATGCTTGCTTGCCAGTTACCGTTGATGTTGTCGTTTCTTAGGGTGTATGCCCCGGTTTCTTTGTCGTAAGTGGTACGTGTGCCCCATGCGTTGCGAGTGATATTGGCAGACGCCCAGATGTTGGCGAAGCACTTGGTGCTGTCGTTGTTGAACTGGAAGGCGATGTTGAGGTTGTGTGTGACGTTTGCCTTCAATCCGGTGTTGCTGACCCAGGTCGACAACGGGTTGGCGGTGTTGTTGTGTGGCATGAGGGTGGCGAAGCTGGGTTTGGAGACATTCATGCTGTAGTTGATGTATTGCAGCCCTTTTTGCCTGCCCCATTGATAGTAGTTGAAACTCGGTGTGAAGAGCGTGTAGCTCCGCCGTGCGATGGTGTCGATATGATGGTCGTTGTAGTTGATGCGCTCGGCATTGATGGTGACTGGCAGTTGGAAAGAGATGTATCCTTTGTCATCAGACTTGTTGATAGCCAGCCGTCCGGTGTAGGTTCGTGTGAGGAGTTGCTGCGTGATGCTGTTGTCGATGTCCAATACGGTCATCAGTTGTTCCCGGCTGGAGGGCAGCGTCCCGATGTCTTGAGGGTCGAAGTCCTTGAGTCTGTCGAGTCTGAAGAGGTCGTTGCGGCTATTGTTCCAACTCTGCTTGTAGGTCACGTCTGGTTCTATGCTCCATTGGTTGGGCAGTTGGAGGGAGTAGGAGGCAGCGATGCTGTATTGGTAACTGTCCTGGTGTGAGTCGTTGTACTGGTTTCTTAGGTCGTCGAGCAGGTTTTGCGCATAATGGGTCTCTGTGCGCGAGAAATTGTCGCTCGGCTTGGTCTGGCTGAAGTTGGCGTTGATGTTGATGCTGAAGAAGTCTCCCCAGTTGAATTTCTTGTAATAGAGGAGTAGCCCGTTGAGGTTCAGCGTGCGGTATTTGTTCAGTCCTATGCTCGTAGTGTTGTTGATGGGTGCCTGTTGCCAGGTGGAGTCTTGGTTTTGGGTGTTCCGGGTGCCGTCGCCATAATAGAGGGTGACGTAATTGTAGAGAGTGAAAGGTTTCTGCAAAGTGAACTGGTTGCTGACATTGAAGTTGAAGTCCTTCTGCCTGCTTCTCGACTCAGAGCCTCCCATGATGTTCCCTTCCTTGGCAAACCGTTCTGTGGCGTTGCGACTCCAGAAGTCGGCATCGCTCCAGGTGAAGGTGGCGTCCATCGTCTCGTCCCAGTTTTTGTCTGCATCCTCGGTGCTGAGATGAAATCCTGTCTGTTTGGTGGTGCGCAGTCCCCTTGGCATTTCCGAAGGTGTCCATTCCCCCTCCCCTCCGGGGCGCCGTGTCTCGTTGATGTTGTTGGTGTTGCCGAAGAGGGAGATGCGAGAGTGGTCGCTGTAGTACAGTCCGAAGAGGCGGGCCAAGTATCTGTTGTCGGTGCCCGCCCCGACTTCCGCGTTGCCGAGGTATCCCCTGTTGTACTCCCGTTTGAGTTCCACGTCCATCACATAGTCTTTTTTCTCGATGTCGCGCCCCACCAGTTCGCTCTGCTTGGTGGATTTGTTATAGACCTTGATGTCTTTCACGGTGAAGTAGGGGAGATTCTCGAGCATCACCTTGTTTTGTCCTTTGAAGAAGTCCTTGCCGTTGAGTGTGAGGTAGTCCACTTTCTTCCCGTTGATGTAGATGTCGCCGTTGTCCTTGAGTTCTGCTCCCGGCATCTGCCTTATGAGTCCGTCGAGCATCGACCCTTCCGGGAGGTTGAATGCAGAGGCGTTGAAGACGAGTGTGTCGCCCTTGTAGGTGAGTTTCACCCTTGTGCCGGTGACGGTGACGCCTTCCAGGTCGTTTTCCTTCCAGATGTCGTCTTGCTTCTTTTTCATCAGGATGCGGGGGAGTTCGAAATAGGAGTTCCGGGCGATGTGGCGGAGTTGGTAGTTCATGTATGTGTCTTCATAGCCTTCCGCCGTCGCCTTGAGGATGTAGTCAGCCTGCACGGCGGGCACCTTGAAGCCATAATAGGACAAGGTGCTCCATGACATGCATGTGACGGTATCTACGACGGTGGAGTCGCTCCGCATCAATGTGACGAAAGCCTTGATCTTGGCTTTCGTGAACGAGTCATAGACCTCGCCGGCGAGTTCCACGGTGCGCTCTTTTTTCTTTTTCTCCTTCTCTTTCGAGTTGATGGTGGAGTCGTTTTGTATGACGGTGGAGTCGTTCTGCGCGGCCATGGGCAGGCAGAACGTGAGGAGTATTCCAATCAAAAGGGTCTTTGTCATAATGGGAGATAAATGTCTTGCCGAGACGGGAGGAGTCCTGTCTCGGCTAGCACTAGTCGTGGAAAATCAGGGAAGTGTGACTGGCTGTGCATCATTCCATTTTTGGCAGTTTCTTCGCTGGCCAGCCATAGTCTTGATACATGTTGACATCAAGGTTGTGCTTGTTGGCATAAACGGCCAATCCGTCGGCCCTCAGCCTTTCACGTGCTTTTTCGTCGCTGTTGATGGTATGGAATGCATCATACTTGTCACCGAATATTCTCTTGGCCGATGGCAGGTTGTTGGAGCCGTCCTCCACTTGGTCGAAGCCGGTCACCTCAAACCCCTTTTCTGTTTGGCGGATGTGCATCAGCCCGGGATGACTGCCGCCGGAAACGCATTTCAGCGTGTCGCCCACTTGATTGTATTTGAACACCCAGAAGTCGCCCCATACGAGGATGTCTTCCGCATTCCGCTCATCTACAGTCACGATGCTGTGGATGGGTACGCAGTGTTCGCTCTCGGCATAATGCTTGCCTATCTCATTTATTAGATAGCGGTCGATGGCGGGGAAATAGTTTGTCTCAATGTTTTCCTCGCTGGTCTCTGTTTTCGAATCCGCAGGTTGGTCGTTCACTTTGTTTCCACATGCTGCCAAGGTGGCGAGCAAGCAAGAGCAAAGCCAAACGTGTTTGAACTTTGCCGTGCGTGAGCAGGCTCTACCCAAGGTCGATATGATAAGGGCTGCGAGAGCGATTGGTCTTCTTTTCATTGTCGTATGCTTTACATTTCTTGTTTGAGCGAAAAAAGTATGATGGACGTGGGCGTACTGCCATGCAGCCGCCACCTTCATGCTCATATGTCGTGTTGTTTGGGTGTGACTTGGTTTTAGCAAGACCTTTATTTTGACAAGTAATAAAAAGTCTCCAACCCCATGGCCGGGAAATGGTACATGCAGCTCACGTATTCAGGCTTTTTACTTGTCACCATGTCAACAATCTTGGCTATCTGCTCATTGCTGAGTTTCTTCAGGTCGAGTTGACAAGATTCATAGCCTTCTTCTATTGGCATGGCCAAGTTCTTGCTGTATCTGAGGAAGAAGAAGCCTTCCGTCTCATCTACAATGAGGCCTTCTTTCTGCTCTCTGTCAAGAATGCTGTCAAAGTGGTAAGTCAATGGGATTGCCACGGTGCCTTCATTCAGCACACCCACTCGAAGCGTCTCCCCGTTGAGATCGTCATACTCGTCAATGAGGACGATGTCCTTGTACTTGCCGTCTTTCACTACACGGCACTTGAAGTAATTGTCCTCTGATTCCAGCATGTCTGCCTTGATGGGTGAGCATTCGATGTCTCCGACACAGTTCTTGGGTATGTAGGCACTTTCAATATCGCACCATTCGTTCAGGATGGATACCTTGTAGAATTTGCCTTCCTCGCCGAGCACGGGAAAGACTCTGCCTTCGCAAGCTATGATGTCGGTGCTCAATTCGAATCCAGGTTTGCCAGGTTGGTCAGACCACTGATAGATGTTTTCGCAAAAGTCGCTCTCGCAGTCAGACTCAAACCACCTGACCAATGTCGGGCTGTTGGTGTCAGCTTTTTTGTAGAGTCCTGTTTCTTCTGTGTTCACCACCACGAATTTCTTGAATGGCGGAGGGGTCACTTTGATTACGCTTTCTGCCTTCGCTGTTGTCTCAGCTGTTTCTGCCTTTCCAACAGCCTTCTTGTCGTTGCTGTTTGCTGTCAATATGGGAATCAACAAGCACCAAAGCACAATGAATAGTTTGATCTTTATAGCTCTCATCATTAGTATGAATTGGTTTTCTGCGACAAAGATAGTAAACCTTTTCCGATTGGCAATGAAAAATCTGAATAAAGAACAATGATTTGTCGCCAACATCTCCATAAGTTGTCATTGGTCTCACCTGCATGGACTCTACTTGCACATAAGACTTCTGGAGATTGCGACGTTCGGAGACGTCGACCCCTGGACTTGCACATAAGACTTCTGGAGATTGCGACGTTCGGAGACGTCGACCCCTGGACTTGCACATAAGACTTCTGGAGATTGCGACGTTCGGAGACGTCGACCCCTGGCCCCTCAAACATCTCAATCAAATATCTTTGTATGCAAAAAAACTGTCTAATCATAAAATGAACTGTTGTGTGTTGCGTATTTTCCCTGCCAAAGATCATGCCTTTCCATATATTCCTCTAACATGTTGGTGAATTCCTGGCTTTTCAGTCCCCATTTTGGAGCCAGCACCATTTCTTTCGGCGACAACGTCACAAACCTCTCCAACAGGATGTCTTCCCGTAGTCTTGAGATATATTCAGCCAATAGCGAAACATATTCATTGACCTCAAAAACGCGTATGTCTGATTGTTCATATATTTGGGCAAGCAATGTGCCTTTGAGAACTTGCAGATGATGTATTTTGAGAAAGTGCAAGGGCAGGGAGGATACGACAGATGCTTGCCGGAGGCACTCGTTGGCATCCTCGCAGGGCAGCCCAAGTATCACATGGGCACCGGTATGGATTCCCCTTGATGCCGTAGCTTCAATCGCTTTTTGACTGCATGGGAAGTCATGCCCTCTGTTGATGGTGCGCAGGGTGTGGTCGTTGACACTTTCAATGCCGTATTCCACGGCGACAAAAGTCTGGCTGCCCAGCTGTTGCAGATAATCGAGCAAAGGTGTGCTGACGCAGTCGGGACGCGTGCCGATGATGATACCCACGACTTCGTCTTCAGACAAGGCTTCCTCGTATTTCCTGCATAGCGTTTTCAAATCGGAGTAAGTATTGCTGTATGCTTGAAAATAAACAAGATAACGCATGTCGTGGTATTTCTTTCCGAAGAAGGCCTTCCCGTCTGATATCTGTTGGGAGATGGGCTTGCGGGCATCACAATAAAGGGGACTGAACGAACGGTTGTTGCAATAGATGCATCCGCCGACTCCTTTCGTCCCGTCACGGTTGGGGCAGGTGAATCCGGCGTCGACCATTATTTTTTGCACACGAAAAGGGAAGTGCTCCTTCAGCCAATCCCCATAGTCGTTGTATCTTTTTTTACCCATGGTTGCAAAGATACATCTTTTACACCAAAATAATGGCATGTGTAGGAAATAATCTACCAAGAGGGTGGCATATGGGAAGGCAGAATATGGAAAAAAAAACACACATCATTTCTTGCCGCTTTCAGGGAAAATGCCTATTTTTGCAGATGAAGAATGGAACATTTTAACATAACAGTTGGCATCCCCAAACAATCATCCTATGAAAGAGCAAGAGAAGCACGACGAGTCTCGCAGGGACTTTTTGAAAAAACTCATCGCCGGAGGATTCACCTTGGCGACGGGACTGTTTATGGGTTCTAAGATAGCCAAGGCCGGGGAAGTCCTCTCCGCCATGGGGGCATGCAGCACGTCATACAGTTGTTCTGGCGGGAGTGGCCAATGCGGCACTTCGTATTCTTGTTCGGGCCAGGGTGCCGGCGGCAAGGGCAAGTGCGGCTCCTCCTACGACTGCGCGGGTGGCGGCGGCAAGTGCAGCACTTCGTACTCTTGTTCGGGCCAGGGCGCCGGTGGCAAGGGCAAGTGTGGCTCCTCCTACGATTGCGCGGGTGGTGGCGGCAAGTGCAGCACGTCATACTCTTGCTCGGGTCAGGGTGCCAGCGGCAAGGGCAACTGCGGCTCCTCCTACGACTGCGCTGGTGGCGGCGGCAAGTGCAGCACGTCATACTCTTGTACGGGCCAGGGTACCGAAGGCAAGGGCAAATGCGGCTCCTCCTACGACTGCGCAGGAGGTGGTGGCAAATGCAGCACGTCATACGCTTGTGCCGGCCAGGGTGCCGGTGGCAAGGGCAAGTGCGGCTCCTCCTACGACTGCGCAGGAGGTGGTGGCAAATGCAGCACGTCATACGCTTGCACGGGTAATTGAAAGGTTCCATGAAACTGCTGTTGCCTTCCACCGTCCAACGGATAGACGAAGGAGAGAAAACCATCTTCTTCAATCCCGACGTGCCTTCATGGGTCGTCACCGACAGAAACGGTGCCTTGCTGCTCTCCCTTTGCAACGGTTCCTTGACGCAAGAGGACATGGTCGGCTTGCTTGAGGAGGAATATGGCGGGGAGGCTGCCGATATGGTGGACAGGTTCTTCCGCCATGCCATCGAGTCAAGGTTGTTTGACACCCCTTCTCCCGGCGAAACTCCCATCCTTAGGAACGAGGGAAGGCTGAGCATCGTGCAGTTTTCCATCTCCCCGTCATGCAACCTCAACTGCAGATACTGCTATGCCACCGACAGGGAGGAGGGTGGTCATCCAAGAATGACGCTGGATGACTACAGGTGCGTGGTGGACGAGTTGTGCGAGATGTCGGACATGGTGAAATTCACCTTGACGGGAGGAGAACCCTTGCTCAACAAAGACTGCCTCGACATCGCGAGGTACATCAAGGGCAAGGGGCATTACGTAGACCTGTTGACCAATGCCACGTTGGTGGACAGTCGCAATGTGGGGCGTATCGCCGAGGTGTTCGGCATGGTGACCGTGAGCGTGGATGGCAGCAGCGAGGAGTTGCATGAGGCTTTTCGCGGCAAAGGGTCGTTCAAGCGGACGGAGCGCGCCATCGACTTGATGGTGGCGAATGGCATCGACACAAGGTTGTCGATGACCGTCAACCGCCTGAACATCCACGACGTGGCGGCGATGGCTCGAAAATATGGCAGCCGCTTGAGTTTCGCTCCACTCTTTCCTGCTGGAAATGCGAAGAAGGATCAAGACATCTCCATCACCGGTGCGGAGTATTATGAGGCGCTGCGCCACGCCGAAGGGGTGAATCCCCTTTCATATTGTGAGTCGTCGCTCGACGAGGCAAGGCATTGCCGCAGCTGCAAGTGCGCCGTGGGCGATAGCGAACTGAGTTTCTCTGCCACGGGGGATGTCTATCCCTGCCAGTTGTTGCACTACCCGGAATTTCTTCTTGGCAACATCCACGAGAGAGGTGTGCGGGAGATGTATGAGCAGTCGCCCGTCGTGGAGATGTGCCGGCATCTCACCGTTGACAACATCGAGGGATGTGCCACGTGCTTCCTGAAATACGTGTGTGGCGGGGCTTGCCGTGCCCGTGCCTTCCATGAGTGTGGCGACATCAGGCAGTCGGGACGTTTCTGCGAATACGAGCGACGTGCTTTCATCGACGGCATCATCGACATCTATTCCCAAAACGTGCTTTGAACTTTTCTGCTTAGCCAGGCAAACTGTCGTGCCCCAAAGAGAAACCCACATCGCCAATTGGTTGACACCTTATTATTATATATGCCAAGGAAACTTCATTTGTTTTTTTTGATTTGACTATTAAAAAAAGTCATTTTTTCTTGCAGAAATAAAAATTAATATCTATCTTTGCCACGAAAATAAGTGTATCTCCCCGCGGGAGATACTAAAACGTGTACTATAATTACTACCCTGTCAAAGAAATAATGAGAATTATAAGAACTAACATATCATTTGTTTTTTATTAATCTTTAAATTGTTATCGTATGAAAAAGAAACTTTTTAGTATGCTGCTCCTAGGTGCCTGCTTCTTGGCGTCTATGAGTTTGTTTACGTCTTGTAAGGACTACGATGATGACATTAAATCCAATCGGAATGAAATCGCGGCTCTGCGCTCAGAGTTGTTGACAGTCAAGACCAATTTGGAGCAAAGTCTGAATACGGAAAAGTCCTCTTATGAGACGCAAATCGCTGCTCTCAAGGCTCAGTTGGAGTCTGCCATCAACAATAAGGCAGATCAATCGACTGTGGATGAACTGAAAACCAAACTGGATAGCATGGAGAAAGACTATGCCGCCAGAATGGCTGTGCTGACATCACAAATCGAGGCCGCTTATGACGCTATTGGCAGAATCGACCAAAAAGCCGACCAATCAACTGTGGATGGTGTTATTGCCGACCTTGCTGCTTTGACTGGACAATTGAAGGATGAGGCTAAGGCTCGCGAAGCTGTGGAGGCCAACTTGAGAATCCAAATGGAAGCTCTCCAGAAATTCATGGACGAGTTTAATGATGCCAATTTGCAAGAGCAGATTGATCAGCTAAAAGCTGCCATCGGCGAGATTCAGACCAACCAAGAAATCTCGGTGATGAGGTCTCAAATGACTAATCTGGAGCAGATGATTGTCAATGTGAACGCCAACCTTTCAGCCTTGGAAGTTCTGGTGGAGCGCATGCTCAACAGCATCTCCCTTGTTCCCCAACTCTTTATCAAAGGTATTGAGGCAATCGAGTTTACATCTCTCAAGTATAATGCATTCTTGCCAAATGACACCGTTCCTACAGGTGCTTCTTACCTTGTCAGCACTGGTGAGACAGAGGCAACTTATCGTCTGAATCCTACTACCGTGCAAGAAAGTGGCATCGACGTGGCGAACATCAACTTCCTGGCTGCTACTGCTGATACACGTGCCGTTGAAGTCGAGTCTCCTATTGCTTTCAACGGAATCAAGGATTTCCATAATGGATTGATGACGGTGAAAATCAAGAAAGTCAAGAATGTTTACCTTGGTGATGACGATGTCAATCCTATCACCATTGTGGCTTTGAAGGTTCCACGTAATCCTAACTTGTATGAGCCAGCTGACATTATTTCCGAGAACTCCCGCTTGGTGGAGAATTTCTACTTCCCAAGGATTGCTGCTGTTGCTTCAGAGGGTAACACCAATGCGGCTTTGTTGAACAGAGCATGGTCGGGTCAGGAAACTTTCTATGACAACGTAGACAATCCTTCAGGAGTGCTTGTCAATTTGTATAGGCCTCGTCATTACAGCGACTCTTTGACCATATACAATTCACGTGTTGACAACAGACCTTATCCAGATTTGAAACTTGTTTCAAAGTTGGTTTATTATAGGGAAACTTATGATTTGAAAAGGCTTGTCACGGGTTGTAAGTATAATGGGAGCTATCGCGACGCAGCTTGCGTTTGCGAAACCACCATCACACCTGCTCAACTTAAGCAGTATGGTATGGCTTTCCGCTTCCATATGATGAATCGTGATTATCGCACCGATGCTCCACACAATACCAACCAGCAAGAGTTCGCTACCGTCACTCCCGATGGTATCATTAAATCATGTATTCCTAATGGTGTGACAGACAACAAGGCTTGTATTGGTAAAGAACCTATCGTCCGTGTAGAACTGGTTGATACTGTTCAGGGTCATGTCGTTGACAGACGTTATTTGAAGATCAAATGGACTGACAAGAAAGACCCAGGTCCAGATCCCGGGCCAGAACTTGCCGATACACTTCTGTTTGAAAAAGAAAGTGCAGCCACTCTCGATCCTTGCGGTGGTGCCTCAGCTGGCGATATTACTTGGAGAGAATTCATCACTCAAGTTTATGCTGCAATCGAGCATCACTCCAAACTGGCAGGTATTTCAGAGCAGATGTTCCGTGAAATCTACATGACCGAATCATCAAAGCCGATATTGGTTTCTGGCTCATGGAAGACCAACTGGCCAAGCAATTATGCTTCATTGACTTCTGCACCGAATCATTTGGATAGAATAACAGATCCACTCGCTTTACCTGTTGTTTCGGATTCTTACAACCTCCATGGTGATGCCATCATAGCCTCTTGGGATTTGACACCTAGTCAGATCAAGACTATCTATTGCAACTCGGAGAATGACACGAAGACATTTACAGCCAAAGTGCTCTTCCAGTCCAATGACGACCGTTATCCTAATGTGTATTTCAATTGGAAATTCACCATCTCGCTGCCGAAACCTCTGCCGTCCATCACTGCATTCTATGACCAATATTGGTTGAGCAATGCCCATCAGGAGCATGACATCCTTCCGCTGCAGTTCAAATCTGAACTTCAGGAATGGTGGGCTGCCCATGGTAAGAATTACTGCTTCTATGACAATGACTTGATGAACGTCTTTAAATATGAGAATAATAGAATTGTCAAGAACATTCCTTCACCATGTGGCTCATGGGATATCCAGTTTGAACAGAACTATGGTACGCTTACAACTTCAGATATTTATGACACAGGAAATGGCTCAAGAATATCTCTAAGTGGTGGCAAGCATGTGGATACCAGGTATTTCTATAATAGTGAATTACCACTTTCCCTTATTAACTGGCAGAACTTTGCCGGCTACAAGAGGGGCTTGCTGACCATGACATGGTGGCAAGACAACTATGCAGCAAATGGCAATTACAACTTGCATGACGTGGCAAGCACCCATAAGGCTTGGGATAACTTGGCAAAGAATACTTATGCACGCTTGGATCGTGCCACTCTTTCTGCTGCTGACATTACTGCCGTCAACAGTGCTTATCTGAATGCATTGGATAATAACCCAGCCAACGATATCATCGGTCCGGATGGAACAAGGCAGCCGTTGCGCACTCATACCAAACCTGTTGGCATTAACGTCTGGGGTGCATTGAACCCCTGGAACTACATCCCGGTTTGGAGCTACAAAGCTTATTTGGTTGCTCCTCTGCGTGTCAACATGCATATAGAAACAGAGGCTAATTGGCAGGATGGTGAGGTTTCTGGTTGTCCTCGTCAATGGAGATCTTTCTTCACTCTGACCGACTTCCGCGGCTATTTGGTCAAGAATGTTCCTGATGGATCTGTGTCATCTACAGACGAACAGTTGATGTGGACACAGAGCTTGTGGGATTACTACCAAGTTCAAGATCCTGTCTTCGCTTGTGACGATGCGAAGTTCTCTTTCAAGGAGGATGCCAATGGCAATATAGTCATCGACAACAACATCGATCCTGCAGTCGGTGGTATGACATCAGGTCAATTGAGACTAAAGACCAATGGTAACATCGCCATCTCCTTCAAACAAGTTGGAAACTACATCTATTTCTACAACAATGGAGGTTCCAACGTTGAAGCCAAGGTTAGAGTTGCAATTCCTGTTACCGTCTCTTATGGATGGGGCTCGATCAGCACATGGGTCTACGGATGGGTATATCCGCACGGAGAACTTCCTGGACAATAATCATGGTTTAAAGAACATTATCTAAATTAACTACTTCGGGGAGTGCCCTAAATGTAATTGGGGCACTCCCTCTTTTAAAAAGATATGAAAACAAAAGGTTTTATCATTCTATTTTTATCTGCTTTGTTGTTGGTGGCATGCAAGGATGAACCCAAAAACAGGAATTTGACCATCCCTGAGAATCCTCGAACCGATTTTGGTATGCAAAGGAGCCATGAGGATACTATTGCCGTTATGGAAATGGCCACTCAATTCCTTGAAACCCTGAAACAAAAGGATGTGGAAGGCGCGTTAGACCAACTTTATGATGTTGAGCACCAAGAGGTCAAACCTTTGACAGCATCTCAAAGGAATGATTTGAGAAGCACCTTGAAAGCATTTCCTGTTGAAAGCTACACGCTTGATGCCATCATCTTGTATAGTGACAGCGATTCTGAGGTGAGATACACCACTAGAATGTTTCCTGACAGTGTAGAAAGTAAAATACCTGGCACAGTCAAGGGGTCGCTGCATCCTTTCCGTATAGACGGGAAATGGTATCTCACGATACAACCAAAGAAATTCGAGCAATAACCCATCATATGCATAATTATACTATTATGAGCCGTTACATCCATTTTTTGCTTTTTATCTTATTTGCAGCATTTTCCTCTTCCGTTTTTGCTCAAGAATCGGGTGAAGAAAACCCTTCTGTTGTTGTCTTCCCCCAAAACAACAGTGTATTGGAAGGATTCTCCAAGGGAGATTCGATATTGTTCAAGACAAGTTTCGACTCCATTTGCGGTGGATTCCATGAGAGATTGATTGAGGATGATACCAAAAACATCATCTATGACGCGTTCAACAGTATCAAGACAGACAGTGGGGCATGGCTTTTGAAATTCTACAATGATGTCACTCTCGCAAAGGGCCATACCTACACTTTGGAGATTGTGGGTCATGAAGTGGCCGACTCAAAAAGTCCTGTTTTAGGAAAAGTCCTAGTCAATTACGTGGGAAGTGGAACTTCCCAACAGGATGAAGATGACGATTATGAATACAGCAACATCAAATATTTGTCATTCAGTCCTAATGAAAATGTTGGTTTTACAGATATTGATATTGATTTCTCCATCGTAGAGTTTACAGGTGATGCTGAAATCGATAGGGAAAGAAGTGTTGTCATTGATGAGGATGGCAATAGTTACAAATTTAGAAATATCACTCCTGTAGAAGGACATCTATCAGAACAGATGATGTTCATACCTCGAGCTGTTTTGCTGAGGAGTACTTCCTATGTGAAATTGCGTGTCTATGCTAAAGATCTCGGCGGCAGGACTATCAAAGGTAACAACGGGAAAGGGGAGAATTCTTATTATGAGCTTAAATATAATTGCGAATTTGGTTATCCCGTTCTGTCTGTCTATCCTTCTGATAGAAGGTATACTTCACTAAAGAAATTCGTATTCTCTAATGAAGAAGGAATTGTCCTCTATAATGAAGAAAACATCATCCAATTGAACAATTCCTCCAATGGCGAGGTGGTTCGCTCATTCAAAGCAGGTGATTTGACTCTTGATTCCGACGAAGCGTCTTATTCATATACTTTGGAACAACCATTGGATGAAATTGGTACATACCAATTGGTCATACCCGAAGGAACTTTCTCCATCGGTCAAAAAATGCTTGACAACAAGAAGACGACCGTCTTGTATGAAATTACTAACCGAGAAAGAACATTTGGCATACAGGAGATGGTACCTGCCGACGGAAGCGAAGTGATGACCTTGTCGGAAATCAGCATAATTTTTGACAAGCCTGTTAATCCCAATTATTTCAATGAGGAAGGTATCACCATCACCAACGAAAAAGGTGACACAATTGCTAATGCCTATGCCTATAAAGATAAAAATGATGAGGACAACAAAAAATGCCGTGTCAAATTATATACTCCGATAACGGAACCTGGGGAATATACTGTGCATTATCCGTATGGTTCATTCTTCTTGGGAGATTATGAAGAGGTCATATCCAGTGAAATGTCTTTCCACTACACCGTTCTTGGTTTACCCGACTATGCCTATGATGTCACCATTATGACCATACCAAATCAAGATGAGACCCTGAAAAGCATCTTGTTGACATTCAATCATTTCTACTGGGTTGGATTCGTGGATGAAAAGGAAGGTTTTGATGTCAAATTGTACGAAGACGAAACCTTGAACAATGAAGTGGCAACGGCATTCTTGAAATTGGGTACCACCAACACTGCACTTGAAGTGGATAGCATACAGCCCCAATTGTCAAAGGGTAAATATTTCCTTCATATTCCAGACAGTATCCTTCTCATGAATGATGTCCTTTACGAAAAAGAATTGGTTCTAGAAATCAATTTCGACCCCGCCACAACAACTGCCCAATATGCCAACGCATCCCAAAACAAAGACCGTGTACGTGTCTATAACGCGCAAGGTATGCTAGCACGCGATGAAAAAGACCCAGAAAAAGCCCTCCGAGGACTGCGTCGTGGTCTTTACTTCATCAATGGCCGGAAGATACTCATAAAATGAAATATAGTCCCTATGTGTATACATTCCATAATTAAAAAAGACAGTATATGTACTAAGCCTGTACTATTATAGTCTTTATTTCATAACGGCTTATAATCAAAAGGGGCGGATCATGTAGTGATACACGTCCGCTCCTCTCATGATGCAAAACTAGTCTGAAAAACTAGCTCACCATGTGCTCCATGGAAAGCATGACAAATGGCACACCCGCCACTGTCCTATTCCATCATTAAGTTAAGGTCTGATCCATCATAGTTTATATGACAGGGCAGTGGATGGGTTGTGCTAGTTTGTGGGAATAATTCCATCTTGGTTCTGTTTTCAGGAGTTTTGCGAAAGCATTACCACCTTTGAAATCAGTATTAACACTGGGTGTCAGATAAGCGTATTTGGCATCCCAGTTTTTAAAAAGCAAACTGTATGAGAAAAAATATCTTACTGGCTTTGGCTATATTCATTGCCACAGAGTCAAACGCCCACAACATCGTTTCCGACGCGACCTGTTATGAAGTCGTTGACAACTCTCCAAAAACAGTGCGCCTGATAGAATGTTGGTATGAAGGGGAGCATTTATCCATCCCCGAACAGGTTGTATGGCAGGATACCGCTTATCAAGTGGCATCCATCTCAAATCTTGCTTTCAAACGATGCACCTCCCTCAAAACAATAGAAATCCCCACAACCGTCAAGTTCATAGCCATCTCAGCATTCAATTACTGTACAAAGTTGGAACAAATCCTTGTTTCAGAAAACAATCCCATCTTTTGTGATGCAGAAGGAGTGCTCTATTCCGCTGACCGGCAAACCCTACTCTACTTTCCCCGTGCCAAGAAAGCAACTTCTTTTCACATTCCTGACACTGTGAGCAATATTGGAGCATATGCGTTTTTCAAATGCGATGGCTTGGAGGAAGTGGATTTGCCTCCAGCACTCACCCACATAGGAATAGGTGCATTCAATGGTTGCCACCATTTGAAATCAGTGGTCTTTCCACATCATTTGGAATCCATCGGCGATTTCGCCTTCTATGACTGCCCCAACTTGTTGGACATAACGTTGTCGTCAATGCATTTCATTAGCATCCAAGCAAATTCCTTCTGCTATCAAACCTGCAAGGAAGGGCGATTGACACTACCTTCTGGTATTTCACCCAATGTCCTCAATCAATACAAACAACTAGGATTCGTCAATGTGGCTACAGAATGAAAAACGTAGCCATATGACAAATAATAAGTTATCAGCAGTGCAAAATATACATCCTCAATCCATACAAACATTGATGAAACGAATACTATTAATCATGGCTTTGATTGCCACATCCATCATAACTCGTGCCAACGATGTGACCAATTTGGTCATCAAGCTGAAGGCTGGCAATGAAACCGTCCTTTCCCTTGACTCAAACCCTGTCATCACATTTGAGGGGGAGTATTTGAATGTGAGGAATGATGATGCCAGTTTCTCATTTCCTATAGCAGATATCGACCACTATGGCGTATCCAGCACATCAGGAGTCAAGGAAAAGCCTTGCCTGCCATATTATTCCAACGGACAAGTTTCCATCAATGACTTGCCACAAGGCTCCAAAATCCAAGTTTGCACCATGGATGGCAAGGCCATAAAGACAATAGTTGCCGACGGCATAGGGTCTGTGTCTTTCAACCTGCGAGATCTTCCCAAAGGCACATACATCATCCATGCTGTAAGCAACAGTTTCAAGGTAGTCAACAAGTAACAACGTCAAAAACAATAATTATGAAAAAATTATTTTTGCTCTTCTTCATGGTTTGGATTTCTGCCTCTTTATGTCAAGGGCAGAAGAAGTATGAGATGGTTGTGGAAAAGGTCGACGGCACCCAAATCGTCGTTGACACCGAAGACATTGCACGCACCTTTTTCCGTGAAAAGACAGGTGGTGAGAATCCTGACCCGGAAGATTTCTCCATCATCGGCGTTTGGTATGCGTATGAAGCAGGCAGGCATGAGATCGATGCCATCTGGGTGTTCAACGAAGACCACACAGGTTCCATAGAAGATTTCAGTGAAGGCAATTTTGGTCATGTGGACAAGATGACCTATTCTTTTTCGAATAATACGCTTGTCATCTATTTGGAAGGAGAAGAAGACGACCCGTTGGTTTTCACCATCACCATCGTCTCCCCAACAGAATTCACCGGGACGGATGGATATGACAACCTCACTTTCATCAAACAAAACTCAGACCCTCCAACACCACAAACCTATCTTGCCTGTCCCGACTCCAACCATCCTCATATGATTGACTTAGGACTACCCTCTGGGACGAAATGGTCATGCTGCAATATGGGTGCTGACGCCCCGGAAGATTATGGAGGTCACTATGCATGGGGTGAGATGGTGCAGAAAGATGTTTATGACTGGACCACCTACATCCATTGCGATGGTACAGAGGACACATGCCACAACCTTGGGAGTGACATTGCTGGTACGCAATACGATGTGGCAACAGTAAAATGGGGTGGTACTTGGCAGATGCCAACATTAGACCAAAACAAGGAACTTGTAGAAAACTGCACAAGTGAATATACCACTCTCAACGGTGTCGATGGCAGGAAGTTTGTCGGCCCGAGTGGCGGTAGCATCTTCCTACCCGCTGCAGGTGTCCGCTCAGGTGCCAATCTTAGCGGTGAAGGTGACAAAGGCTACTACTGGTCATCCACGCAGCACCAAACCAATCCGGTATGCGCTTATTTGTTGGATTTCAGTTCAAGCAGCGTGAATTGGAGCAATAGCGGCCGATTCTGTGGCGGACCTACGGTTCGCCCGGTATCAAAATAGGTCGTATCTGAACACAACAGGATATTTTTTAAGTCCAATTCTATAACGTCCGTGTGCATACGCATTGACCTTACGAGCGTTCTATTTATCAACCAATCCATAAGAGGTCTATGGATATGCTAATTTTCAAAACTATGAAGAAAAAATTGATTAGTGTTGCATGTGCCGCTTGTGCACTGCTCTTTACAAGTTGTGCTATGAATAACCAGGCTGTTCAAGTGGGCTATGTCTATCAGTCACAAAAAAGCCCTGGTATGGTAACGAGCAACACCCTGGGTTCCAAAGTAGGCACTGCCGAGGCAACCTCCATCTTGGGCATCGTTTCCACGGGTGATGCCAGTATCAACGCAGCAGCCAAAGCTGGTGGTATCAAAAAAGTCAGCCACGTAGACTACGAGACATCCAACATCTTAGGCATTTATGCCAAGCACACCACCATCGTCTATGGTGAGTAATCATTTTCTAGTAATCTCTTAACAAAAGGTGGGCGGCTTTGTCCACCCACCTGTATTTCACTTTTTTCCAATCGCTATGATAAAGTTCAGGTTGTTGTTACTGGCCATCATACAGTTGTCGTGTATCTCCTCCTTTTCGGGTGATATCCCCAAAATACACAAAAAATACAAGACCCATCTCACTGCTGAGGGCATGGTCTATTTCATCATGCCGCAAAAGATGGCCAAGACATCCGACAGCAAGGCTTTGAAAAATCTGGTTTTCGACCTGTCATGCCTGGTCACCACAGACACAGTGTCTCTAACGGCCACCATACATACCACCACTCCCATCACAGACAGTCTCGTTACTGTGACACCAGCTGAAGGTGTTGCCATCTCATCCCATGGAGAGTTCCTTTTTCGCGAATTGGGGAAAAAAGGTTATGTCAATCGAATACGTTTCAAGTTGACCAGAAGTCAGTTGCGCCAACTTTTCTCTGCCGAAAGGCCTTTCAAACTAGAATACGGCAACAATCATCGCTTTGCTTTCCGCAATAAAGAGTGGAGCGACAAAAGGCAATTATTTATCAGCATCTTAGACCTCATGGACTTAAATCAATAAGAAGGAATGGATTTGCCATAACTACTGTCTGGCATTCATCGATGCCCCAGAAGACTTCCTTGAAGAAACCACATATTGGTTGAGTACTTCTGAAATATTATTATTCCCAGCAAATGTATAGTTCTAATTATTTATTGAAAAAGCATATGTATAACTTGTTAGCTATGATTTGCAAGATAGCCCATTGGCTTTCATACGGAGATGTGACATGTAAACCATGTGCTGTGCAATAACAACGCATTTGGATTCAATTTTGTTTTTATAATGATGTTGCTCTTTAGAAAATAAGATTTTGGAATGTTCAGGTGGATGTGCAACAATTGCACTACACTTGAGCCTACATAACTAGAAGATAGAGTAGCTATGACTATTTTGAGGGCGGTACGATAATACGTTCCCAACAATAATAGATGTAATAAAACGAAAAGTGTATCCAATATGTTTACAAGTATAATATTTTTCAACTTTGTTGGTTTAATTTTCAAACACTATTTCTATTTAATAATTAACTCATAGATATGAAAATCGAACTTACAATCAACATTCCTACGAGCCAAGAATCTGTCAAAATTTATGTTGACTCCGAAAAGAATGAAGCACGATGTATCACAGACGACACGAAAAAGGAGAGTACCAGTGCTTCATCTGCCACCATTGAGAAACAGTCTTTCCAAGATTTCATGGAGGTGATGATCAAGGAGAAAAGACAAAACGGAAGACAACGGACAGCCGAGACCTATCGCACCACACTCCACAGCTTTAATCGATTTCTAAATAGCAAAAACTTGTTGTTTGAGGATTTCAATGATTCCTTGATGATAAATTATCAGGAATACTTGAAAAACAACAAGGTGTGCTGGAATACCATCTCGTTTTATATGAGAATCTTGAAGGCGACATACCTCCGGGCCGTCCGACAAAAACTGACAACAGACAATCATCCCTTCGAACATGTTTACACGGGTATGGCAAAAACCCAGAAACGTGCACTTTCGCAACAAGACATACGCAAAATCAAAGATTATATCCCAGAAAACAAGCAGGAGCAATTGGCGCGCGACTTGTTTCTGTTCAGTTTCTATACTCGGGGGATGGCTTTTGTAGATATGGCATATTTGAAAAAAAGCGACATCAATAACGGGATCTTGTATTATTCCCGAAAAAAAACAGGACAAAATCTCTCTGTCAAATGGGAGCCCGCCATGCAACAAATTGTAGATAGCTATGAGACCTTTAACGACACCTATTTGCTTCCCATCATCCATACCGTTGGCAAAGGAGAACGCAATCAATACCGACATGTTCAATATATAGTGAATAAAAATCTCGTTACCATCGGCACCCGTCTAAGCATCCAACAAAAACTCACCTTGTATGTGGCACGTCATTCATGGGCAAGCATAGCCAAATCCATTGACATTCCTGTCAGTGTCATCAGCGAAGCTTTAGGTCATTCATCAGAAAATATGACAAAGGTTTATCTGAAATCAATTGATGAAACAAGAATACATAATGAAAATGAGAGAATAATCAATTTGCTAAAAGACAAGAAGGATTAGTTGTTGATTCCAAATGAATAAAAATGTCATAAATAAAAGAAATTACCGACATTTTTGGAAAGAAAATTTGGAGTTGTACCATATATTTGCTATCTTTGCAAATAAAATGTGAATGGAAGCAACCATCACTTGAGACAATTCCAAGTGGTTGCGGAAAAACTCAAAAAAAAGTGTATCTCCCGCGGGGAGATACAGAGTTGTTGGGTTGACTATGAAATATTTTTATAATATTAAATTCTAATAGCTAATGATAATACGATTTTCAGTATCTGACATTGACCCAAAAGTTGATATGGCAAGCACTTTAATCATTTCCAATGAAATGGTGCATAGTGCAAACTTCTACAACAATTTTGCAAATTGGAGAGCATTTTTAAAGGACTGTTCTCAGATTATAGTTGAGAAGGGAAAGATTGGTTCAGTTCTGAATAATGACAGGATGCCCATATCGAGCGTACTATGAGAGAGTAATAAAGTAGGTTTAACCAATAAATATTTAAGAAAATGAAAACAAAACTTTTTACATTGTTCCTATTGATGATAGGAATGGCTCTCATCGTTTCATGTAGCAAAGACGATGATGATGATGACAATGGTGGTTCACAAGTTCAAAATCAATTTGAAAAGAACTACTTTTCCGTGGATGACGGCACGTTCGTCAATGAAGATTATCCCGAGTCGAATCTTAACGATGTTATCTCTGATGTCAGCACCAACAACCAAGCTTTGTCTGGTGGTATGAATTACATCACCATCATTACCGAAAGGGCTTACAGAAAGTTCTTTATTGCCGTACAAGGCCAGCCGGGGTATTGGGTGTATTATCCCAAGGGCGTTTATTCCGATGGTGGCGTTTATACCTATATCATTGTCTTGAGGTATAGTGTGGATTATAGGTCGAATTGTATTCTCATAGTCGGTGGCGAATATGAAGATGGTGGCATTCCAAGGTATGATAAAATTCCTGTCAACTATGTCACCAGCAAGTCGGGAGACCTTAATATCAACCTTACCTTCAGCAACGAGAAGGATGTGGACCTGCATCTTTGGACACCAAGTGGAAGACATATTTGGTATTACAATAGAGGAACATCATTCTATGGTCTGGACCATGACTCGAATGCAGGCTGTGAAATTGATAGGTTGAATAATGAAAATATTTATATTCCTTCGGATTACATAGAAGATGGTACCTATACCGTGGGCGTTGCCCTCTATGCGAATTGTGACCGAAGCATTTCCACCAGGTGGTCGATTGTGGCGCGTTACAAAGGTGACATCATCAGACCCTCATCAGGAAAGAATCCCGCTTCGGGCATGTATCCTGTGGGAGCATACAGCGAAGGTGATGAAGCCATGGGCGTGATGACCTTTGAAATCAAGAATTCGGGGAATTCCGCTAGCAAGGTGAAAGCTTATATGCTTCCTGAGTATGTGCCCACTGATATGGATGAAATGAAGCACGAAGAGTCTGAATGGATGAAACTTGACAAAAGACATTGATGATTAATCAAAGAGGCCTTCGTGTGACACTGTGGCCAAACGAAGACCTTGGCTTAACCAAAAAGTTTACAAATGATGAGAAAAACACTTTTATTATCGCTTTTGCTGCTTTTGCCTTGGATGGGAAAAGCATCAATTATAACCGTGAACAATGGTTACATTTACTTGATATTGGATACTTCAACCAAGAAGGCAAAACTGGCAAGCAATCCCAATAAATACAGTGGAGATTTGACCATCCCTGAAACCATCACCTATAATAATGACATTTACACTGTTGTGGCAATTGGATGGCGTTCTCTGCAAAATTGCACCGGGCTCACCTCTGTCAACATACCTAACAGCGTCACCACAATAGAAGATGAGGCGTTCAGCGGTTGCAAGGGCCTTGTTTCCATGGAGATACCCGGCTGCATTACAACGCTCGGCAGTTCTGTTTTTTCTGGTTGCACTGGTTTGACAACATTCACTATCCCCGCCAACATAACCTCTCTTGGCGACGGTTTGTTATCTAATTGTACTGGTTTGAAACAAGTTACTATTTTAAGCAACGCACAAGGTGGTGCAAATACTTTTCACGGCTGCTCGAATCTGAAGGATGTCATATTCGACTGTGAAAATGCATATCCTTATTTCAAAAGTAATACTGTAATAGAAAAGGTCACTTTTGGCGATCATGTAAAGTCAATCAGCGATAAAGCCTTTTATTATTGCTCTAATCTTAAGACCGTGAATCTGTCAAATAGCGTTGAACGAATCGGGAGCAATGCCTTTTACGATTGTGAGGGGTTGACTACAATAACGATTCCAAATGGAATAAGTTTTATCGGGAAAGATGCCTTTTCATATTGCAATTCTCTTTCAGAAGTATGCATCTCGGATTTGACGGCATGGTGCAATATCGTCTTTGAGAATCCTTGGGCATGCCCCTTGGTGTGCGGGAAGAAATTGGTGTTGAATGGAGAAGAGATTATCAACTTGGTCATCCCTGACGGTGTGACGACCATTCATATTGGTGCATTCGCCAATGGTGTCAATTTCCAATCCATAACAATACCCGGTAGCGTCAATACCATTTCCGACTATGCTTTCGATGGATGTGAGAAGGTGAAGTCTTTGGCTCTTCCCGAGGGTGTGACAACTATCGGCTCCTATGCTTTCGAAGATTGCAGTGCTCTTGAGACCATCACCATGCCCGCCAGTTTGACGTCGATAGGTAGTAAGGCTTTTAATAATTGCAAATCTTTGAAACGTGTCAATGTTGCAGACATAGGTGCTTGGAGTGAGATACAATTCGGAGGCGAGTATGCCAATCCATTCTATTATACCAAATCTTTCTATTTCAACAATGAATTGGTCAATGAATTGGTGATCCCCGAGGGAGTGAAAGTAATCAAAGGCTATGCTTTTGAACGGTGTCAAGACCTTGTTTCCATTACTTTTCCAAGCAGTCTTACCGAGATAGAAAACTATGCGTTCTTGTATGATGAAAAAATAGCTGAGATCATCTGCTTTGCTGACATTCCACCTGCTATGTCCCAACACTCCTTTTATGGAGTTAGCAAATATATGATTGACCTTTACGTACATGAATCTGCCAAGGAAAGCTACCTCAATGATTATTGGTGGAAAAGTATGAATATACATTCCATACCCGACAGCGCACCTGCAAAATGCGCCAAGCCAACAATCAGCTATGAAAATGGCAAGTTTGTCTTTGAGTGTGAGACAGAAGGTGTTGAATTCATTTCTCAAGTAATGGATGCCAATGTCAAGGCACACGCTTCAAGCAGGATTTCCCTTGAGCCTGTATATGTTGTCAGTGTGTTTGCCCGATTGAAGGGAAGTGAAGACTCTGACGTGACAACAGCAGAATTCAGGTGGGAAAACAACAACCCAAAAATCACCTATGTCAAATAAATTCCGGACGATATGAAAACAAGATTTTTTATACAAGCCATTCTTTTGTTTTCACTGAATGTTTCAGTCGCTGCATACACAGGAACGCAAGAAATAGATGGCATCTATTATGAATTGGTTACAAAGTCAAAGAAAGCGACGGTGGTCAGAGGCTCCAACAAATATGAAGGTGATGTCGTCATACCTTCCACTGTAACCTTTGATGGTACGGTTTGCAATGTTGTTGGCATAGAGAAGCAAGCTTTCTACAGGTGTGAGGATTTGCTCTCTGTCACCATTCCTGCCAGTGTCGTTTCCATCGGAGAATTTGCCTTCGAACGTTGCGGAAAATTGCTGAAGGTTGTTTTTGAAGGAGACGGGTTGACAACCATGGGGCAATATGTTTTCAGTGAATGCACCAGTCTCTCAAAAATCAATATTCCCAACACGCTCACCAAAATCCCAGAGGCATCATTCCATAAATGCATTAGTCTTAACAATGTCGTTATTCCCAACAGCGTTGCCGACATCGGTGATGCGGCTTTTTTTGGCTGTACCTCTCTCTTTTCAATTTCAATTCCTGAAAGTGTGACAAACATGGGAGAGTCTGTCTTTGAAGGATGTACAAGTCTGAGAAGTTTCAGACTTCCAAGAAGCTGGACGAAAATACCTTCAGGTGCATTTGCTGAATGCACCTCATTAAGTTACTTGGTCATTCCTGAAGGGATCAGGGAATTGGGGGATGGCGCCTTTCGTGATTGCAGTGGCGTTGAAGAGTTGTACATTCCCAGCAGTTTGACAGATGTTGGAGATGACGCTCTAAGTGGCTTTAAAAACCTTCAACACTTGGATATACCTGATGTCAAGACATGGAGCCAAATTTATTTTGGATTGTATGAAGACAATCCTTCCTTGTGGGCAAAGGAGTTTTGTGTGAATGGAGAAGTGATTGAAAATCTTGTCATTCCCGATGGGGTGACCAGGATAGAAGAGGATGTCTTTCCTATTTGCAGGGAACTCAAGACCATTACAATTCCAAATAGTGTGAAAACAATCGGAAGCGAAGCCTTCTATCTTTGTCCTCAACTTACAACCGTGGTCATCGGCAACGGAGTGCAGAAAATATGGGATGAGGCATTTGGAAGATGTGGGGAATTGCTGGATGTCTATTGCTATGCTGAAAAAGTCCCGGAAAATTGGTCTGCGTTTAAGGATTCCTATATCGAAGAAGCGACATTGCATGTGCCGGCTGCATCTGTAAATGCATATAGGGATGATTATAAATGGGGGCAGTTCGGCACGATCGTGGCCATTAAGGATGGTGACCCGAAGGCAGAACTTCCCAAATGTGCCAAGCCCAAAATCAGTTATGAAAACGGAGAATTGGTCTTTACGTCTGACACACCTGACGTGACATTCAAATCTATTATTCTTGACACGGATATGGGGGAGCGATGCACCAATGAGTTTGATATTGACGTTTCATACATCGTCAAGGTGATGGCAACGCGTGAAGGATATGAGCCAAGCGATGTCAGCATTGCTGAGATTTATTGGCTTGAGAACGGAACACAAGATGACATTGAAGTCATTGAAGTGGATCCCGTCAGCCTCGTCAACGCCGGTAATGGCGGCATCTACAACCTCGCTGGTCAGAAAGTTTCTGACAGTTATAAGGGAGTGGTTGTCATCAATGGCAAAAAGGTACTCAAAAAGTAGGAAAACGATCACTTCTTTTTCAAGTAAACTCTTGGTTGCTGATGCAAAAATGACAAGTCCATTCTTCTCTAGCAACATGTCTCACGTCGTTTCACGCATGTCCAACGCTTGTCTTCACAGAATAGCTTGGAGCCAGTGGTTTGTATTCTTGGCCATCGCCTTCCTTATGTCTTGCCATGAGCATCACACCGATGTTCCTGAACCTCCCGAGCCGCATGTCTCACGGCAGACAGTCATCCTTTTTATGCCTTGGTCAACCAATATGAAGGATTTGTTTGATGAGAACATCGCGGACTTCGAGAAAGCCATAAGCGAAGGGATTCTCCACGATGACCGTGTGCTGGCATGCATTGCCACCAGTGTGGACCGCGCTTGCATCATCGAGCTACGTATGGAAGAAGGGAAGGGCGTGCGGGACACCCTGCAAACCATTGACTATCCCAGATTCTCCAACAGCAGCCAAATCACCCGGATGCTCAACGACATCAAGGCCATCGCCCCCGCCCGCCGCTATTCCATGGTGGCGGGCGGGCATGGCATGGCTTGGCTTCCTGTGAATGCCACCCGCTCTTTTGCCGCTCCTCCCTTTCCCGACAAGCCTGTCACCCGGTTTTTCGGCGGTCTCACCCCCTTGTACCAAATAGAGGTGTCGGCATTGGCTCAAGGCATAGCAGACGCTGGCTTGCATATGGAGTACATCCTCTTCGACGACTGCTATATGGCCTCTGTGGAAGTGGCTTACCAACTCCGCCATGTCACCGACCATGTCATAGGGTGCCCCACGGAAGTCATGGCCTACGGCTTTCCATACCACCTCTGTGCGAAAATGTTGGTGGGTGACATTGACTACCAAGGCGTCTGTGATGTCTTCCATCAATTCTATAGCAATTATCATATGCCGTATGGGACAGTGGCGGTCATCGACTGCAGCGAATTGGAGCGATTGGCCGACCTTGCCTACGCCATTCACGCCCGTTATCTGTCAGACTTCGACCCCGACAGCGACATTCAGTCGATGGATGGATATACGCCACCCTTGTTCCTTGACATGGGCGACACCTACGACCATATCTGCAAGGACAGTGTGATGCTCGCCTCCTTCCACGAGCAATTGGAGCGCACCGTGCCAAGCAAGTCATACACCTACACTTATTACTCCGCCATAGACGGCCGCCATGAGATTCGTCATTTCTCTGGCATCACGTGTTCGGAAGCGAGTACCAACCATCAAGCCATCGACTTATATAAGATGACGGAGTGGTACAAGGCCACGCATTGAGATTTTTATTAACCAAAACAATACTAAAATGAAAAAGCTACTCTTCACCTTCTCATTAACACTCGTGGGATTAACGTGTAATGCACAGTTGGTAATCAACGGAGACTTGAACTATGACGGTGAACTGAACATCACCGACATAGTTAAAATAGTTGACATTGTTCTTGGTAATTCGCCAATGAGTTACCTCACCTGCCCCGACGACCATCATCCTCATCTCATCGACCTTGGGCTGCCGTCAGGCACGAAGTGGGCTTGTTGCAATGTGGGAGCAACGGCACCTGAGGACTATGGCGGGTATTACGCCTGGGCCGAAACGGAGGAAAAAGCAGTGTATGACCAGAGCACTTATGAGTATTACCAGAATGATAGTTATTTGGATATTGGCAACGACATCACAGGAACGCAATATGATGTAGCTCATGTGAAATGGGGTGGTTATTGGGTGATGCCGTCGTTAGACCAAATCAAGGAGTTGGAAGAAGAATGCCAAACTCAATGGACAACGAAAAACGGCATCACAGGATGGCTTTTCACGGGTAAAAATGGTTCTACCATCTTTTTGCCTGCAGCGGGTGGATATTGGGGGGAAGTCTTAAGAGGATTTCGCGGCAACGGTTACTACTGGTCGTCCATACAGAAAATTACCGATTGGACGTCGGACACCGTATGCGCCTGCTGCATTTTTTTCAACTCGTACCAACTCTCCTGGTACGGCTCTGAGCGTTCGGGAGGACAGTCGGTTCGCCCCGTTTCAAGCAAATAGTGCATCCTTGCTACTAAGCATCCCACATTCGACGTACCTCTCTAAAGACTCGCGGCATCAAGCCATCAAGGCTTGGTGCCGCGAGTTACATTATCCTTGTCGTCGTTTTTTACTGGTTCTTCATCTGTCCTGCAATTGAGCGGCAAATCCAAAAGAACATTCGGGAGCAAGTTACATCACTTGCCTTGTTTTGAGCCTGGAGTGCTTGGCTCCGGCCGATACCCCCTAGCGCTTATTTGGAAACCGGGCGGATGTTCAGACCGAAACTACGGCCGTAGTTGCCGTTGCCCCATTTTGCACCATCCGAATTGAATTCGAGGAAGTATGCGCTGTGCGCGTACGATGGGATTTGCGTTGATGTCCATAAATAGCCGGTGCTGCCAACGTAGTTGGGGTAATCTCCCCATCTGTTGCCTGCAGCAGGCAAGAATATGCTGGCTCCATTTTTCTTGCTGGTGAACTTTCCCCCGTTGACACCATTGCATGTTGTCCACTCGTATGTGCAGTTGTCAAGCAATTCCTTGAGTTGGTTGAAGGTAGGCATGCGCCATGAGCCGCCCCATTTCACGTGGGCAACATCGTATGGTTTGCCTGATATTTCAGAGCCTATGTTTTGGCATGTCGATGGAGAGCCTTCGCAAAGGGTGTATGTTGTCCAATTGTACGTGGTTTTCTCATTGGTCTCACCCCAGGAAAAGTATCCTCCCTTATCCTCGGGCTTGTCGGCATCCACATTGCAGCAGGCCCATTTTGTCTTGGAGGGAAGTCCGAGGTCGATCATATGCGGGTGGTTGGCGTCCGGGCATTCTTTGTAACTCTTTGGTGATTCCTGTTTGGTTTTCTGCTGTTCGGGTTGTTTTCCGGCACGTTGCCCTGAACTCTGTGCGTTGGCGCAGAGGGTGAAGGAAAGCAGGATGGAAAGGATTGTCATTGTTCTTGTCATGATGATTGGTTTTGATTTCCATCCTGCCTCTGTCAGGGAAAGAGGGAAAGGTTTCTGTATTGCAAGTAGGGATGATGGGGAGATCGTTGATGGATTTTTTATCTCAATTGAAGAAGTTCCACGATAGTCCGAAGCGGAAGATGCGCTCGTTGATGGGGTAGTGGGGCGTGAGGAAGTAGTTGCCTCCGTCGCCTGAGTGGTTGACATGGCTGAGCATGGCGAAGAAACGGGTGTGCTTCAGGAAGAAGTTGGCGTAGAGGTTGACGATGGGATAGTTGCCCACCTCCACTCGGCTGTCGGGATTCTCCTGCACGGCATATTGCCCGATGCCCGGCACATAGTCGGGTGCATTGTATTTGGTGAAATACCTTGCGTCGAGTCCCAGGTCGCAGTCGAGCACGTGTGCGATTTTGAATCTGAGGAAGAGGTTGACGTAGGCGTTGAAGTCGGGTAGGGGTATGATGTCAGCCTTGCTCGATTTCTGGTAGGTGAGTTGTGCCTCGAGGTTGGCGATGCCGAAGGTGAGTTTCTGGTCGAGTGTGGCAGTGAGGATGCTGATGTTGCCGCTGCATTGCCTGACGGTGGCTGTGTTTTGCAGCCTGTAGGCGTTGTCGCCGCTGTTGGTCACCTGGTATGACGTGCCGAAATAGGTGTAGTTGCTGATGTTGTCCACGGCCACGCGCAGGTTGGTGCGTGTGCGTTTGAGGGAGAACATGCCTTGTATGCGTGTGTGCGTGGTCTTTTTCATATCCTCGTTGTCCCACCAGAAGTGCTTGGCGTGGAAGTGCTCTAGGTAGAAACTTGGTGCGTTGAGGTGGAAGAAACCGCTGGCTGCCAGTTGGATGGTGTCGCTCAGAAGCCTGAAGTTGAGGTCTGCCTCTCCGTCGATGTTGACATCGCCGATGCGTTCTTTGATTCCTGCCACGTCCACCTCGCCCGTGATGTTGTAATGGAGCGTGTTGCCCTCCGTCTTGCTGATTTGTCCTCCAACGTAGAGTTCGTTGTCGTTGTATGACTTGTAGCGCGTGGTGGAGTCGGGCAGGGTGAAGTGCATGAACCTGTGGGTGACGAATGCTTTCAGTCCGGCCTTGGCATATTTGTTGAAGCCTTCGAGGAGCGCCACGCCCAATGTGTTGCGCAGCTCGTAGTGTTTGGTCTCGTCGTAGATGGAGTCGCCGCTGAGTTTCGACAGTGTGTTGTAAGTGTCGGCATAGTAGTCCCTGGGGGTGTAGTAGGATTGGTAGACGCGGCGGTAATGGTCGAAGTTCAGGGTGTGAATGAAACTGGTCACCGGCACATATTCGTCCTTCATCCAAGTGGTGTCCACCGGCGCCACGTCGCTCCCGGCATTGGGGGCGCTGGCCGCCAGTTGCTGTTGCCGCTCATATTCCATCTCGTCAAAGGTTCCTCCGTCCTTCTCAGCCTCTTTCCGTGCCTTTTCCTTTGCCTTTTGTGCGTCATTGTCCTTTTGCGACTCGATGGCGAATTTCCTTGCTTTGATTTCCTCCTCTGTCATCGGCACCTTCCTGTTGAACCCCACGCTGTATCGATGGGTGAAGAAGAGGTGCAGGTTGTCGTTGCGGTTCCAGTTGGAGGCGAGCATGGTGGGGATTTCGCTCTCCATGTAGTCGTCGTCGTAGCTTTCGGGATGTGTGATGTAGTCGTCGCTGGTGATGCCGCCGTTCTCTGCCTGTTTCATATGGTTGTGGCTGACCAGCAGGTGTGCCTGGTATCGGTCGCCGAGGTAGGAGCCATAGATGGTGGAGTTGAAGAGCGCCGCGCTGTTCTCCTGGTAATACCCCCTTCCGTAGAGGTAGTCGAACTTGAATCCGAATCCGATGCGCTTTCCTGCATTGATGGCGAAGAGAGCCTTGAAGTCGTCCTCGCCGTTGGTGCGGTTGCCGCAGGAGTTGAAGGTGAGGTTGGTGATGGGTGAGTAGGTGTTGGTGAAATGAAACTCCTCCACTGGTTTGATGAAGTGGTGGAAGGGATTGGTGAAAATGAATTCGTCTCCTTCGTCTCTGTCTGTGAAGATGCGGTTCTGCCGTGGCGCTCCGAGGTTGCCGGTGGTGTTGTATTGTCCGAAGAGTCCTGTGGTGAAGGTCTTGTTCATGAACATATACGACACGGTGTCGAGTTCCGCCGGCGTGATGTCGCCGAACCTTGGGTCCACGGTCCACACTTTGATGCCTCTTGGAATTTCCGTCTTTTTGCTGGTGGAGTCGGTTCGGTTCCTGTTGGCCGTCCTGATGTTGCCCTCTGGGTCGATGGAATTGTAATCCTGTGCGATGCCTTCAGTGAGCATCGCCATCAGCAGTAACACTATGGTGGTGAGTCGTTTCATTCGTTTGTTGCGTCAGCGCAGCATCCTCAGGCAGCATTCCACCATCTTCAACACGATGGCGCCGATGATGATATATACACCTATGTTTGTGTCGTCGGCGATGAGATAGACAACCACACCAATGACGGCTAGCACCATGAAGATGATGTTGAGTATGTTTCGCAGTCCGAAGAAGGGGTCTTCCGAAGCCGGTTTCCGATGGCTTCTCCTGCGTAGTGGTTGGTTTTGGGTGGTGGGTTCTTCCATAGATTTTATGTCTTTGACCTTTCTGTTTTAGACTTTGGACATTGGGCGGTTTATTGTGCGAGGATGCTTGCTCCGATGTGGTCGAAGATATCTTGTACGCGGTCCACGGTTTTCACGCGGAACTTCCCTGAGATTTTGGCAAGCTTCGTGCGTTTTTTGTTCAATGCGTTTTCGTCGTTGATCCATTCTTCCGCCTTGTATCGCATTCCTCCGTCGCGCTGTTCCTCATACCAATAGTTGATGCGGAAGATGCTCACCTTCACTTGATGGTTCTCACATTCCGCCATGAGCGTGTAGATGAATCGAGTGCGGTCGAGTGCGAGGAAGGTGTTTTTAAAGGTCATCCATTCCTCGAAGTGGCATACGATTTTGCGCTCTTCCCTGTTCACCAGCGATACAATGCTTTCTTTCAGTTGTCCTTCATCTTTGGTCATCGCGGTGAGAAGGTCGAGCATGGCGGCGTAGTTCTCGTCGGCGGTCTTGCTGTTGCTGAAAGTCTTCTCCCAGATCACCTCTCCGTTGACCATGGGTACGACGTTGCCAAGGTAATAGTCATACTCATACCTTCCTGAACTGGCCTTTGGCTTGTCGGTTTTGTTCTCTTGTTGCTGTCTCTGCTCGGGTCTTTCCCAAGTGCCTTGTGCGATGGCAGGCAGTGCGCCCAGCATCATGATGGCTATGATGAATTGTCTCATATCGGGTGTGTGGATTGGTTTGAGATTGCAAAAGTAAGCATTCTTGTCGAAAAAAGCGAAAGTTTTGCGAAGATTAACGCATCGGTGTGTAAGAGTAACCATTCTGCGAACACTGTTTTCAACACGAATTATCACGAATCGACCATGAATTTTTGGATAATTAGATGGCAATTATATGTTCAGTGATGTCTTTCAACACGAATTACCACGAATTGACCATAAATTTTGGGATAATTACATAGCAATTATATGTTCAGTGATGTCTTTTCACACGAATTACCACGAATTGACCATAAATTTTTGAATAATTACATGGCAATTAATATGTTCAGTGATGTCTTTTAACACGAATTACCACGAATTGACCATAAATTTTGGGATAATTAGATGGC
>JAFWSS010000045.1 GCA_017524385.1 Prevotella sp. | reverse complement strand
TCAAAACGAGACAGCTTGTGATTGTCTTTCGTTTTAAGGATATCCAGGAGAGTGATGTCAAACGTCATCTTATGGATGGTTCTATTTATCTGATTCTTTTTCATGACGAATTGGTTTTACTATGGTGTTAATGTTTATTTTCAACTAAAATAGGAGTCAACGAATTTCTTGTTCATACCTACCTCATGAAGATGCTTCTTCTGAAAGTCCTCAACTTCTTTGGATGGAAAGAATGTTGCACACTCCAGGATCAATGCCAAAGATATAGAAGTCGAGAATGTGTGAGGTGCGAATAGCAGAGCAACGCTTGCAATGGCCATGAGCCGATACAAGACCTTGTTCCGTCTGGTGGCGAGCATCAGCCGGGCAGATGTTCTGGTTGCAAACATGAAGAATACAATAAAGGAGGAAAAGATAAAACCGTAGTCTTCGGGAAAGACGGCGAAGTATGTGACATGAAAGAAAATGAGTACGAGTTGTGTGATATTCGTTGCCATCTTTCTGGCATTGTTGTCGAATGTCAAGCGAAGCCATACGTTGATGTACGGTGGTTTGTATTTCCGATAAAGCAAAAAAGGAAGCAATATCAGTAATAAGGGAAATACGAAGAATATGATCTTTGCTATCATATGTGATTTCAGTAATACAAGTAATATGGATTATATTGAATTAACTGTTCTCTGCGTAGATGTCGAAGGCCGTACTGACTAGCTTCAGTTTTAGCGCTTGGAATGATGCCCGACGCACGATGACCTCAATGTCAAACAGGGTCGGCTCACCATTGTCAATCCGCTGTGCAAACGCCTTATCCCTGCGACTGATTTTTGTGATAATTCTGTCGATGTCATTTTCATAAATGTTCCAGATGCTCCGATTCACATGGTTCTTCGGTCGGGTCGTCACCATAACATTAAGGACAAGACAAGTGGACTTGACAAGGATTTTGCCCTGTTGTGTCATATACTGCCTTTTAGCGCGAGGGATGACAGCACGGTATTTCGTGCTGTTGGCGTTGATCATGTCGGCTATCTTATATAGGAGTTCTGTTCTCATTCCAACAGACAGAATAAGCCAAGCACTTCAGAAACCTCCATGGCCTGTATGAAGTCGAAACTTTTGGCATGTGACGTCAGATCTGATTCCAGCTCACTCTCCATTGTGTCAAGTGAGTCGAAAATGGAAATGGTCAGGTCACTGACATATTCACGGTTATCTGAGGCCATGTTGAACTTAAACATGTTCTTTCCATTGGCTGTAAAGAAACAGCAATGATGCAGCTTTGTGTTGTCCTTACTTGTGCCATGATAAAGCAATGACAGTTCCATGTCATCTTCAAGCATATCCATCACGAGGCTGATTGGCAATGCCTCCTCCAATGTGAAATACAATATGGCGGAATCGTCAGTGATGTCCGTTTCTTCGGCTGTCGTGTTTTTTATCAACTTTGGCAGCATGAGCGGCGCTAAGGCCATAAATCTGGTTACTTCGTCTTTAATCATATCCTTGAATATTTAGAGTGTTAATACATACATTTTCAAGAGTTGTTGAGGAAGGAGATAGTTTAAGGTACGTTGGTCAATGCCGAATGTCTTGGCAAATTTGACCGACTTCGGCAGTTGTGCGATGATGTTGTTGAAATGACTATGCTCCTGTGGCGTGAGTGTGGCGATCGAAAACTGGTCAATGCTGATGAACGGCTGAATAATCATCCATAGATAGGCATTTCCCTGAGCCTTGCTCATTGTCTTCTGATTGTTGATGTCCGATATGCAGGCGGTGGAGTTTTGCAAAAGCCGTCTGACCGTCCGCATAGACATATAGACCATGGCGTCACGTGCAGCAATCTCTCCGTTTCTCGCAGCAATAAAGATGTTCCGGCAAATCCGTTCCGTTTCTTGTGTGATGTCAGATAACGGCTCGTTATCCATCTCATAGATGTGAACCAGGAATGAGCGGAACAAATTATCCTCCCTGCCGATGAAGTCAAGCATGGCAGCCTTATCATGGATGCCGGATTGTATGGTGTGCTTCAGTAGGCTACGATATTGAGAAAGAATATCTTTCTTGTTGGATTCTATGACAGGAAGGCTGTCTAATGCGACAAAGAAAGGCTGCGCTTCAATGACGGCCTCGTGCAGCTCATTGTCCTCATGGAATATGGATGTCTGCTCCTTGATTTGCAGAACATCCTCGTATGAGTACCGCCATGTCTCAGTCAGTCTGAGAAACTCAAAACGAATGGAGTCGTGGATTGATGCATAGTCATTTGCACAATGTAAGTCTTTAATGAATGTGGAATCCTTCATCAGAAAGTGGTAAACGGTATCTGAGATATCCTTCCATACCTTGATTTCTTTACAGAATGATGAAGTGTTGCAGATCTTTGTTTCTTTGACGGAACTCAGATAATCCTGATATGCTCTTAACGCATCATTTGAAGATCTGAAATCAAGTTTGTCATCACTGGAGCATGATGAAAACAGGAAAACCGTCAGGCATAATAACCATAGTTTTAATGTCAAATGTTTTGAGTTTTTGAACGTGTTAAATGTGATCATATCCTTATAAATATGTTTGGGTTGATTTACAGGATGCAAAACTACTGTGTTTTACTCAAAATATTGATATTATTTCCTAATATTTTAATTATTGGTATCATTTTATTGAGAAATAGAACCAAACAGAACCAAATTGCTTATTTGATTGCAAAACAAAGTGTTAAAGTTGACGAATAAAGTGTTTATTAAATAATTATAATATAACTTTGCGCTCAATATTTGCAGCAAGAGGTACAACATGAGTTGCGTCGGCTATATAAATAATGCTCAATATGTTGATAATATTGAAGTGGGGGTTTCAAAGATGAAACAGCTTCAATGTTCCCCTATCCATATTGAGGACAAGGATGACAATGATCGTCTTGAATGGAAGTGCTTTCTCGGCAAACTCAATGAAGGCGACGCAGCGGTGCTTCTGTCATTTGACAATGCCTTCAAGAATCACACGGATCTGGTGTTTTTCCTGAAATACTGCCTAAGTCGGCACATTCGGATTATTTCTTTGTTCGATGGTTTGGACACCTCCGATGAGTTGTTCCCAAATGGCAGCACCAGGAATGTGCTCTCTGCCATTGTCAATGTGCGTACAGACAAGCGTGATGAAGGTTTTGATGACTTTGAGGCGGAACTCATTGCAGATAAGCACCAGGAGAAAAAACTGAAGAAATACCGCATGGTCATCAATATGTACAATGCGGGTTACAGCATCAAGGAAATCATGTCAAGGACGGGCTATCACGGGAAGAGCAACATCTACAGGATTCTCCACATGTACAATGTGGAGCTGGAATACCCAACGATGGTCCGCACAAGACACCAGTCACCAAATATCATTCAAAGGAACCTGTAAACATAATCGTTATGACAGTTTATATTGCAGAAAAGCCGGACATCGCCACAGCTATAGCGTCTTACTTGTGGACTGATTATGCCGCTTGTAGGAGCAAGCACTGCTACCAGAAAGATGATGTCATCGTGACATGGGCGTTTGGCCACATCTTGATGACGGCTATGCCTGAGGCCTACGGTAAGGAATATGCTGATTTTAAGAAATATCCCATATTCCCGACAGAATGGAAGAAACTCCCCTCGCCAACAGCCAAGGGACAATTTGAGTATATCCGCACTGTTTTGAAGAAGGCCGATGTCGTGGTCAATGGCGGTGACCCTGACCGTGAGGGGCAGTTGCTGATTGACGAAATATTGGAATATGTAGGCTATAAGGGGGATGTACGGCGCATTCTCATCAATGCCAAAGACAGCGACAGTATGAAACGGGCGTTTGACAATATCGTGCCGAATGAACGGTTTCGTTCATTGTACCATGCAGGCATGGCGCGTGAACGGGCAGACTGGTTAGTAGGCATCAATCTGTCGAGGGCATATACGATCAGTGCCCGGACAGGCGGTAATGGTTGTGTCTGGCGTGTAGGGCGTGTGAAGACACCCACGCTTGCTTTGGTGGTCAATCGGGAAAAGGAGATAAAAGATTTCCATTCCATCAACTACTATGAATTGAAGGCTAACCTCTCAAAGGGCGGCATCCCCTTCACGGCAACATTGACATCGACAGCGGATGCTCCGACTGACTGCGAAGGGCGTATCATTGACCGGAAATATCTGGAGCGGATCAAGGAAGAAATCAAAAATAAAACCGCAAGGGTCGCCCACTGCGAGAGGCATAGCCAGACTGAAAGTTCGCCATTGCCTTACTCCATCGATACTTTGCAGGTGGAAGCCAATAAGCGTTATGGCATGTCTCCGTCGAGTGTGCTTGCAAGGGTACAGTCCTTGTATGAAAAGAAGTTCGTGAGCTATCCACGTTCTGACTGTAATTACATCCCATCAAGTCAACACCAGGATGGTGTCCGAATTTTGAAATCCCTTGGCGATTATGGCATGGAGGCTGCACTCCATGCCGACTCCACAATAAAGAGTCGCTGCTTCAATGACAACAAGGTCAGCGCACATCATGCGCTGATACCTACTGGCGTTGTCCCAAAAAACTTGGACGAATGGGAGCGCAAGATCTATGAAATGATAGCCATGCGGTACATCATCCAGTTCTTTCCCCCTTGTAAATACAACGCCATCAAATACGAAATAGAGGCACAAGGATGTATGTTCGCAGGAACTGGCAAGGCGGTTGTCAGTCCAGGATGGCGTAGTGTTGCTAAGTCGGATGACAAGGAGGATGAAGTCAAAGACATTCCAAACCTTGTGGTTGGCGATGAGTTCCCTATACCTGTATATATTATAGAGGATAAGAAGACCACTCCCCCTAAGCGTTTTACGGAAGGCTCGCTGCTGGCAGCGATGACCAATATCTGGCGTTTTGTCAACCCGGACAATCCTAACAGAGAGAAACTGAAGGAGTGCAAAGGCATTGGAACGCCGGCAACTCGTGATAGCATCATTGCTGACTTGCTCGCCATATCGTCAGGAAAGTCTCATTCGTTTCCCTGTATTCAGAAAAAGGGCAAGGAACTCGTTCCGACTGACTTCGGCGTGGCAATGATCGAGAACATTCACGAATCATTGACCAAGCCTGACCTCACGGCAGAAATGGAGTATAATCTCTCGGCCATTGCCGATGGCAAGATGGGGTTAGGTGACTTTATGGAGCAGACCGAGAGGATGGTTCGGGAAAACATTAAGTTCGCAGAAGAGAGCTCCCCTCGTATGTCATTGACAATCAAAGC
>JAFWSS010000044.1 GCA_017524385.1 Prevotella sp. | reverse complement strand
TCATAGCAGACAGATATTCCACCGATGCGGCGGATTTGCTGACTGACCTTGTCAATGAGGTTCCAACTATCCATTTGCTTAGGAATATGAATATTTATAAACAAACAAGTTGATGTTTATTCACTTGCGAAACTTCAGTTTTTAAATCTATGCTACATCTACAGGAAGGCGCAACTTTGCAAAGCGGGAAATACAAGATTGAAGAGGTGTTGGGGCAGGGCGGCTTCGGCATCACTTACTTGGCGGTGCAATACCCGTTGAAGAAAAAGGTCGCTATCAAGGAATTCTTCATCCATGACTTATGCTTCCGTGACGACACGGCGAGTGTGCGCACACTTACACAGTCAGACATGGTGGACCGCTACCGCCAGAAGTTCTTCAAGGAAGCACAGATGATAGCACAACTCAATCATCCAAACATCGTCAGGGTCATCGACTTCTTCAAGGAAAACTCCACGGGTTATTATGTGATGGACTATCTCGAAGGTGAAAGCCTTGCTGAAATCATCGCCAAAAAAGGACCTCTTTCTGAATCGACGGCACTGCGATACATCAAGAAGGTGGCGGATGCATTGGACTACATCCATCAGTCGAATGTCAACCATTTGGACATCAAGCCCGCCAACATCATGATACGTCGTGACAACGACGAACCTGTCATCATCGACTTCGGCGTGTCGAAACAGTATGATGAGCAGAAGGACCAAGCGACCACCACGCCGCCGGGTGTGAGCAATGGTTATTCACCGATTGAGCAGTATGAGTCGGGAGGTGTCAGCAAGTTCTCTCCACAAGCCGACATCTATTCCTTGGGGGCAACGCTCTACAAGCTGCTCACAGGGGAGACACCCCCAAAAGCCTCCCATCTGCTCAATGAAGGGCTGCCGCCATTGCCAAGCCATGTGTCACCGCAAGTCTCCATGGCGATAAAGAGGGCTATGCAACCCCGCCGAAACGACCGGCCTAAGAGCATCAGGGAGTTGATGTCGATGTTGAGTGCTGATGATTCGGAGAAAACGGACCTGTCATCCAGTGAAAGCGAAAGGCTCAGGACAAGAGTAAAAAAACAGGAAGGGAGGGTGGCGTATTCTCATGAAAAGAAACGTCCTTTCCCATATCTCTGGCTGGTCATCCCGTTGGTTGGTTTCCTGTTGGGAGGACTTGGGATGTATTTCTTAGTGCAAAACAATTCTCCTGAAGGGAATGACGTAAATCAACTTGTAGAGGTGGCTTCGGGTTCCAAACCTGCTGAGGAGGCAAGAGAAGTGAAGGGTAATCCTGTTATTGACAACCTTGTGAAAAACATGGTCTGGGTGGAAGGTGGTACGTTCATCATGGGTGACACCACAGAGGAAGATGTCGATGGTGATGAATTGCCCTTGCACCAAGTGACACTCTCCTCATATCATATCGGCCGGTATGAAGTGACACAGGAGGAATGGCAGGCGGTGATGGGCTACAATCCTGCTAGTTTCTCTGGCGCTAAGCGTCCCGTGGAATTTGTCAGTTGGGATGATTGTCAAATCTTCATCAACAAACTTAATGAAAAGACTGGAAAGCAATTCCGCTTGCCCACCGAGGCAGAGTGGGAGTTCGCTGCAAGAGGTGGCAATAACAGTAGTCACAATAACATCTATTCTGGAAGCGACAATCTTAGTTCTGTGGCGTGGCATGCGGGCAATAGTAGCAGCTCCACCCATACCGTAGGTCAGAAAAAAGCCAATGAATTGGGGCTATATGACATGACGGGTAACTTGTGGGAATGGTGCAGCGACAGATATGGAAGTTATGATTCTTACGATCAGGAAAATCCCACGGGCTCATCATTCGGTTCGCAGCGTGTGCTCCGAGGAGGGGGGTGGAACGGGGCTGGCAAGAATTGTCGTGTCTCGAATCGTGACAGCCGAGACGCCGATTATGCTAGCGACCGACTCGGACTGCGCCTCGCACTGTAACATACAGGCTTTGCTACTCGCGGGCATTTGAGTGCACTGTAGAAGAGACGGGATTCTTCCGACTCCCTCAATAAAATATCCACCCTGATTTTTTGCAAATAAGAATACTTCTTGCTATTTTTGCAAGGATTATTTCTAACCCTAATTATTAACCTTATAAAAAGTTGTAAAACCATGACTGTTTTCAATCGTTTTTTGATTTTGCTGGGCTTGCTCATTTCCTTCAACCTCAATGTCTTTTGCCAAGAGGATGATGACGATGTGGATGCGAATGAAAAGATAGCAGAGCAACTTCGACAGAAGTATGGCGAAGTGGAGAACTTCAACGATGTCTTCCTTGTGAAACAAAACGGGGCGTGGGAATTTGCTGATGAAAACGGCGGGATTCTCACCAATATGCGTATCGAGAATATCGAGAACCTAAGTAATTATGCCAATCTTACCATCAAGGGCGTGAAATACTCTGTTTACAGTCCTTTCGATGATGGCAAGGTTCTGGTGGAAAGATACGGCCGTTTCGCATTCATGGACAGGGATGGAAATGTCACTCCATTCATTTATGATGTCGAGGGTGAAAAGACCGACCTCGAACCAGAGGATGCCGCTGCCTTCATCAACACCAGTGACAAGATCTTGCAAGTTTACCGACAAGTGGATCATGGCAATTTTTCATCAGTGAAAGCTCTAGTGAAGGGCCTCGATGTTGATATGGCTGGAAAACTATCTACAGATATTGCAGATTCCTTGTTGGTGCTTTTGTGCAAGACCTACGACAACAGCCCCAAGGACATCGACATGTTGGTCGCTGAGGACTTGTTTGCGGCTACCATTGAACCTTGTGGGCAAGAAGGTTGCGAGACTGTGCTGGCATATTACGAGTCACACGGGTTGGATAAACAGAAAAGATTTGACTATGTGAGACAACTGGCAGATGTCTACCATGTGAATTATGCTCTTGTGTTGTTTGGAGATTTCCTCACCGGGGGCGACCTTTGTCCGAAAAACATTCAGGGAGCCATCAATTCTTATTTGGAGGTGATGGAATCAAAAGATCCTGATTATTGTGAGATTGCTCATGGCAAATTGGCTGAACTATGGAAGAAATATGGAACCCAATACGACAACCAGTTGGGAAAACTATGTGCTGAAAACGAGCATGTGGAATATTTAATGGACGATTACATCATGCTGATTAACGATGGACAGACGATGTTGATAGATAGGGACTATCACGAAGTGCTGCCAAGGGGTGATTATGAGATTATCAGCAACTATGAGGATCATTTTGTCATAGGCGATGAATCGTCGGGGTATCAATTGGTGAGAAAAGGTGGAAAACCCGTGTTGAAAGGGAAATATGAAGAAATCAAGATGGTGAATAACGATGAAGATCATCAAGTGATAGCAAAAAGGAATGGGAAATGGGGTGTTTATGACAAAGAGGGCAAACCCATCACGTCGATGATCTTCGATGATTACACTGGAAGTGATTTTGGAAATCCCAAACTTGCAATCAATGGGGAGGAATATACCATTTTTTCGTTGTTCAATGATGGGATGATGATTGTGGATAAGGATGATAAACAAGGTTGTATCAACACCGAAGGAAAAATGGTTCTTCCTTTTGTCTATGATGGAATGGCATTTACGCCTAAAGGAAATCTCTTTGTGCTGAAAGAGGGAAAAATAGGAGTCATCGACAGAAGCGGCAAGGAATTGCTGCCCTGCAAATATGATGACATCGAATATGACGAGGAAGAAGGAGGATACAAACTGAAATTGGTGGAATTCTTCGACCTGTAGGAAATGTTGATTTCATATTATTTTCAATCATGTCAAAACAATAACAAACCTAATAAAACAATAAGACCATGACTATTTTCAACCGTTTTTTGATGATACTGGGGTTGTTCATCTCTTTCAATCTCAATGCCTTCTGCCAAGAGGATGATGAAGAGGATGTGAACGACAAGATTGCTGAGCAGCTTCAACAGATGTTTGATGATGTGGACCACTTCGATGATGTCTTCTTTGCGAAGCAAAACGGGGTGTGGGAGTTTGTCAATGAATACGGCAAAGTCCTCACCAACATGCGTATCGAGAATGTTGAATGCAATTATACTTATGCGGAACTGACCATCAAAGGCAAGAAATACACCCTTGAAAATCGTTTGGACAATGACAAGGTGCTGGTGGGGAGATATGGTTATTACGCATATATGGACAAGAATGGCGACATCGTCACACCATTCATATATGATGGATATGGTGATAAGGTTGATGACCAGGAGGAGGCCGTGGCTCTCTATGATACCAGCGAACAAATCATGAACGTTTATCAGGAGGCGGAACAAGGTGATTACTCCTCGGTGAAAACACTTGAAAAGAGCCTCTCTCTTGAACAAGCTGGGAAGTTGACTTCAGAAGTTGCCGACTCTTTGCTGGCGCTCTTGTGCAAGACTTATGAAAAACGTCCCAAGAAAGTGGATATGAAAATGGCTGAAGACCTGTTTGCCGCTACATTGGTGAATTGTGGATATGGTGGTAACAATGTTGTGCTTGACTATTATGCGAATCACGGACTGGACAAACAAAAGCGATTTGATTATGTGCAGCAACTGGCTGATGATTACAATTCAGAATATGCAAACCTGTTGATGGGTGATTTCCAGGCCAAGGGTGCTCTTTGTACGCAAGACATCCAGGGAGCCATCGGACATTATAAGAATGTGATGATAACAGGTGATGAACATATTGAGACCGCCCATGACAAATTGGCTGAATTGTGGAAGAAATATGGAACCAAATATGACAATCAGTTGGGAAAACTCTGTGCAGAAAACGAGAAGGTGGTTATTTACAATGATGAGTACATCATACTGACGAATGGCACACAGAACATGGTGGTCGATACGCTGCATCAAGAAGTCTTGCCCAAGGGTGACTATGAATTTTACGGCAGCATTGAGGGCATCTTCATCCTTGGAAACGAATCGTCGGGATATCAATTGGTGAAAAAAGGTGGAAAACCTTTGATTGAAGGGACATTTGATGATTTTTCGATATTGGCTGTCGATGAGGACTTACAACTGGTATTGAAGAAAGATGGTAAATGGGGTTTTTATGAAATAAATGGAACCCCCATCACTTCCATGATTTTCGATGATTATGATCCAGGATTAGGGGAGACGTCCTCCTTTACACTCAATGAGGTGTATTATAGCATCCATTCGTTGTTCAAAGACGGGCAGATGATTGTGGGCAAGGATGGAACGTATGGATGTGTCAATACGGAGGGGAAAGAGACCGTGCCTTTCATCTATGATAACATGGTGTTTACACCCAAAGGAAACCTTGTTGTCCTTAAAGATGGGAAATATGGTGTCATCGACAAAAACGGCAATCAATTACTCCCCTGCAAATATGACTTGATCGAATATGACGAGGAGGAGGGCAAATTGAAAGCGGTCGTGAGGGAATCCGTCGATTTGTAGGAATCGGCCGAATGATGCAAAAAGTAACCGACTGTTTTTCAAAAACACTCCGTGCAAGCCTTGGCTCGTACGGAGTGTTTGCTTCTGATAAGAATGAAGGGGTAAGATGTTCTTTGTCAAGGGATGGATGACGTGTGTCCTTGAAAAAACTCTTCTTCGTTGATGGTGAGGGCTAAGATGTGGTACTCCTCCTGATTGGTATCACCCCTTGTCAATTCCTTGGTGATGGTTTCAAAACCACGACCTTTCGGGCGCAGCACGGTGATGGTCATTGAGCTGTTTTCCATCTTTTGCCATTGCGATTCGAAAAGGGTGTTGGCCATGCCTTGTTTCCAAGCCCCAAGGCCGATGATCCTGTCTCCATCTCGCAATCCAGCAGCATACAACGTGCTTTTCTTGTTGAGGATATGCAGATATGGTAGTTGGACATTGGAGATATTATTGGCAATATCCAAATAGTTTTGTTCATAGGAATATTTGATTTTAATCGTGTCGCCATCATCTTCTAAAATGTATTTGTCTTTATAGTCTTTATAAGAAATAGACTGATATTTATGTTCTGCTGCATCGAAGAACACGCTTGCTGTCTCCCATTCATCGACTGCGCTGACACTTACATACTGTTTGTTAAAGTCCATGTTGATATAGAGCTTGTAATAAGCATAGCCCTCTTCTTCCCATTTGGGACACCTCACGGGGTGCCCGTAACCATCCACCCCCATCACGGCCCTTGCCACTTCCTGGCCGTTTTGGTAAAAACGCATCATCGATTTGATGACGGTGCCATCCACGTCAAGGAGCCTGTAATATGTCAGGTTGCCTTCATTGTCGAATCCTTCCTCCCGGCAATAGTACGAAGTGGCCTTGCCATTATCATCAAGTAACGTGGGGCATGGGATGACAGCTCCTTTTTTATCAAGAGTGTAGTGATTCTTGGTGATAATGCCTTTCCCCTTCTTGGTCACGATTCTATGGCAGCTGATGGTATAATCTTCGCCCTCCACGGTCTCATGGTCCTTTGGCTTTCCACCCTCACCATAATAAGTGGTGCTAGTTGTATTGTCGTTGAGTATGGAGTCGATGGTGGTAAGGAAAACATTGTTGGCGACATCCTCCAATTGGTCGGTGGTTACTTTCTTGGTGTGGGTGACTTGATGAAAGTAAACCTTCTTGTCGTTGACATCCCAATGCTCTTCAAGGCTCAGTTTCCCATCGTCGGAATATTGCCAATGCTTTTTGTAAATGTTGTCTTTTGATGATGCAAAAGGATTGCCTTTCGCATCAAGTTTCTCCATGCTGGTCATGTATCCTGTTTTTGGGTCATAGGAATATTTGACTAAAGCAGGAATAGGCAGGTCACCTTTGGTTTTCTCTTCCAAGACATTTCCAAAATTGTCGCGTTTCACCTCTCGGGTGGCTATTGGCTGATCTTTGCCAGGAAGATAGAATTGGGTGACATCGTCTTGAGTGACCGCCTTGCCATATCCTTGAGGACCTGGGGCTTCAAGAATGCTGTCGTTGATGCTGGTGGCCTTTCCATAAGCCACCTCTTCTTTTTCTCCATCTTTTCGTATCATCACCACATTGTATACCGCCTGCTGAGGTCGCCCAAATTCATCCAAGGCAAAACGGTACTTGGTGTTTTCATCAACATAACGATAGGAGTAACCACAGATGCCATCTGCAGCAGGGCGGCATACTTCAGAGGCATCATAGAACCTGACAGATTCCACATACCCGTTGAAGGGGTCCTTCTTGTCTTCTGAATTCTTATGCAATGACAGCTTGATACGGTCTATGCCAGGGTGGTGTATTTTCATGGCTTGGCCTTTAGGAGTGACGAATTGGCACCAGGCCTCTCTTTCGCCTAAATGGAAATAGTTGATGATGAAAAGCACCGAATTTTTCTCATCTTCATAAATCTCCTTGCTGATTTTCCCGTCCTCTCCTTCAACGAAGCGGATGAAACTGACATGGCATAGCAAGTCATAATATGCCTTGGCTTTTTCATCGCCCATGTCTTTGTCGTTTACCAAAAGCGTGGCAATGCGTGGCTTGCCTACGGGCAAGGCTCCATTGGAAGAGCGCACCTCCACGTCGGTGTCATGATTCTTATACCCTCTGTGTGTGAGTTTGTAATACAACGGAGTGCTGCTCATCTCCGATTTTGACAATTCCTTGCCCACACCCTTAGGCCATCCATTGACACGCTCGAAGGCAGCATAGTAGGAAACACGCTCATAGGCATAGTACCACCAATAACCGAGTACGCCTGCCAGGAGAAGGAGCACCAAGGAACTTAGTGCGAAGAGCCTCCGGCGGTTGCGACGTTTCGCTCGCAGCGCCTGGGCTTGCATCTCTGCTCTTTCTGCTTCTGCCTTCCGTTCTATCTCACGCCGCTTTTCTTCCTCCTCTTGTAGGAGCCGTTGCTTTTCCTCTTCCTGTCGCTTGCGCTCTTCCTCCTCTTCTTTCAGTCGCAACCGCTCGTCCTTGTGGGCTTTCACCACCGGGCAGAGAATGTCGTGGACGAACTCTATGCGCAAGTCTCCGGCATAATTGAATTGTCGTAGGATTTTCTTCTTGTTGCAGAGGATGTCGAGTTCTGCCTCCGTGGCATGGCCTGTGTTGATGGCGTCGAAGACGGTGATGTTCTCACGGCGGTTCTGCCCGTTGAGGAGTTTGTCTTCAAGGTATTTCACGGTCGGTTCGGAGATATCGGAGATGGCGTCAAGGTAGAAGTCGGCGATGATTTCACCACCTTTCTGCTCCACCAGTTGCGCGGTGATGTGCTCTTCCTCTTTCGCTTTCGCTTCGTAAAGGCGGTTGAGGTAAAGTGAGAGCACGGCGGAGTCCACCTCTATCTCCGGGTTGCCATCGAGAGAGAAGTCTTTTCTGCCTGTGACCTTTTCTATGATGAGCCTTGCCACCTCCTTGTCGATGAGGCCTGGCACGGGGTTGAGGATGATTTGTGCGGCCTGGTTCTCGTTGATGGGCCTCAGGCCGTACCTGTTCTGCTTCAGAGATGGTATGGAGGCCGTGTAATACTCGAATTCCGACAGGAAGTCCTCACGGATGGTGAAAACCATGTGTATCTCATTGTCGATGACGTAGTCGGGGATGTCGGTCCCTCCGCCCAGGTCCAGCGCATCAAAGAGGTCGTCGAAGGCATTGGCATCCGACAAATCGAACTCTTCTTGGTTGCCTGTTTGCTTCACCGCTTCGTTTTGCATGTAGGCAGGCTTCACATCATTCAACAAGTCGGCCAACTCTGCAAAGAATCGTCTCTTCTTCTTCTCGTTCTCCTGCAAGGTGAAGATTTCCTCAAACTGGTCGAAGATGACCAGCAGCTTCACCCGTTCGCCATCAATGCCATGGAATGTATGCCTGTGGAAGAACTCGTAGAGCGACTCCTTGTCATCGTCCTTGCAAGGCACCACTTCCCTGATGTCGATGTTCTTGGCGATGGCCTCTCTTACTTGATGCAGGTAGGAATGTTGCTCCTTGTGTGAGAAGCGCACGAGGACGGGTTGGAACCCGTTGCGCCTTGCTGCGGGGATGACGCCGGCATTGAGAATCGACGACTTTCCTATTCCACTCCTTCCGTAGAGCAAGGTGTCGGTGTCGTTGAGCACGCTTTGGGTCAAGTCGCGGATGTCTTCATCACGTCCGTATAGTATTTCGCCTTCCTTGTAGGACTCCAGGCCCAGCCATGGGTTGTTTCTTCTGGTCTCTTCCATCGTTGTTCAGTCTTGGTTCATGGCGTGTGTGATTTTCTCGGCAGCAACGTTGATGCCATGGATTCCATCAAAAAAGATGGCGTTGTGCTGTTGCAGCTTTTCGGGGAGGGCGGCTTTATAGAAGTCGAAGCCTTGCTCGGCAAGCGGTATGATGAACTTGCGGCCCATGCTGATGGCCACCTCGATGGCTTGGTCCCATTCGTTGCGGTAGACATGTGACTCATCCTTCTCCTTGATGATGTTTGAAGAGAGTATGGGCACGAAATATTTCGTCGTGCGTATGGCCTTTCGTATCTCTTCCATGAAGTTGCCGCCGAAGGTGAGGTTCTGCCGGTCATACCACACCCGTATCCCTTGTGCCGTGAGTGCCTCATAGAGTTTTTCGGCTATGGCGGAGTCGGCCCTTGAATAGGAAATGAACACGTCGGTGTTTTCTTCCGGGCGGTCGAATTTGGTTTGCTCTTTCTCCTTGAGTTTCTTGTTGAGCCGTTCGATGATTTGTTCCACGACATCGGTGGTGTCCTGCTTGGTGAAGATTTTGGTGCGCTCGAGGAAATGGATGAGCGAGTTGTCAAGGTTGTCGTAGGCATACATGCCTTGACCTATGTTGTTCTTGCGCATGGAAAACCAGATGAACCTGAAGAGCCAATTGTCGTAGTTGTTGCCCAGCATCAACAGATATTTGTTCTTCAACTCGTTGCAGAGATTTTTGGGCCGCGTGTTGGTGTTCGAGAGCCACGAGGAGACGAATTCCAGAATGTCGGTGTCGGTCAGTGCATATCTGTGAGCCCCTTCGCCAAACTTGCCAAACATGTAATAGACCGTGGGTTTGCGAAGGTCGGCGCTGCTCTTGATGTCATTGTTCTCAGAGGGATTGTTGTTGAAACGCATCACTTTCAACTCGTCCTTCCAAATCGCCCGCATGGCTTGCTCCACAACGGGAGTGAAACTTGTGGTGATGACAAAGGGGAATTGACGGATGGACAACAGACGTTGAAGGCAACTGGAAGGGGTGAGCTTGTTGCTGATAGCTGTCAGGATTCTGTTGACTTGATAGTAGATTTGTTCTTCCTTGTTCTTGTTGGCCTTCAGGTAATCAGGGGCATACACCAACTCTGAGAAACTGGTGGGGGGTGGTGTGAGTTGGTATCTCTTGGCTAGGCCGTCGATGATGAATTGATGGGGGTTGGAGCTGTTGGCCATCAGTTCGGTGCTGTTGTCTGTAAGCATGTCGGCACCTATCACGGGTATCACGTTGCCATCGATGATTTGCTCAATCAGTTTGTCCCATAACGGCTCGTCATCGCTTTCGAAGATGTTGGAGTCGCCAAAGATGTCATCGATGTCATTGAAGGAAATCGGCCCCTTCTTGTTGTTTGAATCATCCATAGTAATAAGGTTTCGTATGATTCGGCAAAAATAACAAAAAATCACACAATCACCAAGTTTTTCCATAAAAAAGGTGCTCTTATGGGGGCGATGGCAAAAAGGATGACGAAGTTGTCGGAATTAACGAAGTTGTCGCTTTGCTCGAAGTGAACGACAATACTTCATCAATGGCAATATCGATGTCGCACACTTCATTGTTTCCGACAACTCCGACAATTCCGACAGCTCACTCCGACAGCTCCGATTCCATCTTCACCGTCCCCTTAGCCTTGAAGTTGTAGATGGGCCGGATGATTTTGCGGATTTCCACAGTAGGCTGGATGCAGTCGATGATTTCCTGCATGGGCTTGTATGCCATGGGGCTTTCATCGATGGTTTCCGCACAGACGGAGGTGGAGTAGATGCCCTGCATGGAAGCCTCGAACTGCTCCAGGGTGATGGCCTGATGCGCGGCACTGCGGCTCATCAGTCGGCCTGCTCCGTGCGGGGCGGAACACAGCCAGTCGGCATTTCCCTTGCCCACGCAGATGAGCGAACCGTCGCGCATGTTCATCGGGATGATCAGGGTCTCGCCTGCCTTTGCCGACACGGCGCCCTTTCGGAGGATGACCTCCTCGCCGTTGCGCTCGATGTAGTTATGGATGGTCTGGAACACGCTGTCGGGGGTGATGCCCATGGCCCGGCAGATGATTCCGAGCATGGTTTCCCTGTTCAGTCGCGCATACTCCTGGGTGATGTCCATGTCGTGCAGGTAGTCGTCAAGGTGCTCTCCCTGGATGTGGGCCAACACCTTGTTCACCTTTGGCTTCTCGATGGCAGCAAGGGCTTGGGAAATCTCCCGCTCACGGCCTTCCGCCTTCATCCTTTTGATTACCTCGCGCACTTTCAAGGAAATGTTTTCCATATCCTTGACGGCCATTTCCTGATAGTACTTGCATACCCTGAGCCCTAGGTTGCGGCTTCCTGAGTGGATGACGATGTAGGTGTTGCCTTCGTCGTCGCGGTTGGCTTCGATGAAGTGGTTGCCTCCACCAAGAGTACCGATGGCTCGCAGGGCCAGGTTGATGTCAACGGCGGCCTTGGAGTGCAGGTGTTGAAGCGGTTCATATTCCGTCACCGGGGTTTCGTGGATGTTGAATCCAGAAGGAACCAAGGTGTTGATTACTTCGTCGAGCCGTTGCAGGTCGAGCTCCAGGTTCTTGAACACGGCCACGAGCATTCCGCAGCCGATGTCTCCGCCAACGGTGTTGGGCACCACACGCTCGCCTACCTTGATGACGGTTCCCACGGTGCAGCTGTTGCCCGCATGGCAGTCGGGCATGATGCGCACAAGGCAATCCTTGTAGGCCACGCTCTCGCTCATCTCGACAACCTGACGGTAAGCGACATCTTCCAAGGTCTTGGCAAAAATCTTCAACTGTTCCATTTTCATTTGTTTTTTAATTGGTTTCCATTGACGCTGCAAAGGTACAACACAGCTCCGCAATTAATCTGCGTAACGAAAAGTTTTTTTGTCTTTTCTGAGAAAACTTGGTGTCAAGGAGACTGTGGTTTGATTGCGTTTCAGATTTCAATCAAAAACCAGATAGACCTTGTTTTTGCCCTTAATCTCGTTTCAATAAGAGGTCTGCCAGCAGCACTGCCGTTTCCGGCTCGTTTTTGTCGGCATCCCTGGGTTTCCATGCCACGATGAAGCGCACGGAGGCGGAGCTTACCTGGTATCCTCTCTCTCCCCATTCAGCCAAAGTCTGTTGCATTCCCGTGGAGAGCTTAGCCACAGGGCAGTTGGCAGTTGTGCCATACAGGACGTAGTCCTTGTAGGCGAGCGGGTCTCCTGCTCTCAATGACAGCACCTCGCGCTTTCGCATCAGGAAGAAGTCGAGATAAACATCCTTGTGTGAGAGTTGCAACACGATTTCCTTGGGCATGTCGTAATGATTGAGGTCGACAATGTATTGGTCGGTTCCCGATGCACTGAAACAATTGCTGTTGGTATGGATGAACAACCTGTTCCTGGCGCGTGTCATACCCACATAAAAGCGTCGCATGAGATTGTCGTCATTAGGGTGTCTGTTGTCAATCATCATATAGACATCGTCAAACTCCCTGCCCTTCGCCCTGTGGATGGTTGATACGACGACCTCCGCATCGGAGACATCGCAGAAATCCTCCACCGACGACTCGAAGAGGAAGTCACGGAAATCGTTACGGTATTTGGCCTTGTTGGTCTTTTCAAACAAGTTCAGGCATTGTTTCACATAACTCAGGCATTGGCTTCCGGCATATGCGGCCAGTGTGGCTTGCTTCGCCTCACCCCACACATCCTCCGGTATGAGCGGCGTGGTCGCCCTTTTGTCGATTTGTTTCGTGAAATATCTCATTTCCATCAGGTCGCGGAAAGGGAAAGAGCCCATGGTCTGCACCAAGATGGCGTTCACATCCATCCTCCTCAACAAGGCAACCAGTATGACAGCCTCCTCGTTCGTTTGTGTGAGCACGCATGAGGTGCCCTCCATTCGATGCCGCACAAGGTCGTTCACCAACGGTTCATACATGTGTGCAGAGAGGTGGTGAGTCAGTGAGACAAGGCCGTCCACGTCGCGCATGGAGACGATAGGCGTGGTTTTCATCCTCCGATGGATGTTGTTTGCGAATGTGTTAGCGAATTCCACCACCTGGCGGCTGCTGCGATAATTCTCCGTCATCTCAACGAACCTGCTGCCAGGCTCCTTCGTCAGGAGATACAGATGCCGGGAGTCGGAGCCGCGGAACTCAAAGATGTTTTGGTCGTCATCCCCCACGGCAATCACACGCATCGACTCGTTGGCCTCCATCAGAGCCTTGACCAGTCTGAACTCCTCTTCACCCATGTCCTGAGCCTCGTCGATGACCAGCACCGTTTTCCCCATCTTGCCAGGTTCCACCTCGCCCAAGGCGATTGCCTCTGACGCTTTCCCGACGACGTCCTTCACGTCCTCCAGGTTGCCCACCCTGCCCAACAGGTCGAAACTATATGCATGGAAGGTTTTGATCTCCACATAGTAGGCCACCTCTCCTATCAAGTCGACCAACCGTTGCTTGAATTCGGTGGCGGCGGCACGCGAGAAGGTCAGCATCAGGAGTTGTTCATGCTTCACATCCTCAAGGAGCAGGAGTGAGGCCAGTTTGTGAACCAACACACGCGTCTTCCCGCTTCCAGGTCCTGCGGCCACCACGATGCAGCGTGATTCGTCATCAGAGATGATTTCCTTTTGTCTCTCGGAGAGTTGGGCGAAGAGTTGCTTGTACCTCTTTGGCGTGATGTTTCGTTGTATCTCCTTCGCCCGCTCCCCCTTGAAGTATTTGGAGACGAAACGCTTGTAGTCCATCAGGAAATAGTCCTTCACATATTGCAGGGCGGCGTCATAGTCCCGCACCATGAGATTGGCATATTCGCCCACGATGTGCACCTGTTGGATTTTCTGCTTGTAGAACTCGTCGAGCATGCGGTAGTCATCCCGTTTGTAACGGAATTTAGCATCCTTAAGACGTCGGATGCTCATCGCGTTATAAAGCACAATGAACCCTCCGTCCAATTTGATTGAGCCGATGTTCGACAGGAACAGGAGGGCTTCCTCGACATCGCTGATTTGCACGTTGTCCATTTGATGGAAGAGAGAGCGGTTGCTCGACTTCAGTTGCTTCAACAGTTCCACGATGGAGAATTGCACGCCCTTCACTTTCACCTCGTCATCTGTTGACTCCATCATCTGCCTTTGCAACCATCCAAGGGCGAAGCGGCAGATTTCCCATCGTTGCTCGCAACGGCTGAGGGTGGTGCCAGTGTCTGCCAGGCGTATGATTCTCATCGTATGGGCATCCTCTTTCTTTCGGATGTAGTTTTTCACCGTGAGGAAATAGAGCAGTGTGCGTATGTTCTTCTCGTTGGAGCTGGCAACGCCGGCCCTCACCGCATCTTCGTTCAATTGCTTGTAGGAGGTCTGGAGGCCTTTGTCGGGAATGTGGCAGATGAGATGTTTCTCAAGTTTCATGAAGCGTTCGAACAGCATCATCTGCTTGCGCTCTGTAGCGTTGGCATCTGGCAGATAGGCTGTGATGTCCTTGCTGTCGGCAAGAATTCCTTCCTGCCGCATGCGCACCACCACCGAGACCACCTCGCCCTTGCTCATCCCAAGGATGTCGGCGAGGTAGTCCACACGCGATTCTGCCCCGGCGTCCCGTGCCTTTGCTGTGTATTTCTGCGTGATGAGCGACTTGATGATTCTTACGGCCTTCTCACGTTCGTCGTTGGCGAAAAGCACCGACTCCGTGATGCGCTGTCGTGCCTCTTCCACGTTTTTCACCGTGATGCCGGTGGCATACACTTGGGGCATGTTGTTGCCTCGTTCCAGGTATCCGGCTTGTTCCAAGGCGGCAATGGCTGTACGCACACGGGTTTCCAGACCTGTCACGTCGTCGCCCCATCCTGCCTGGCGTGCTATCTCAAGCGCCGAACAACTGACCTGGGGGCACTGCTTGGTCAACACCTTCACAGCCTGCCACACTTGATTGATTTCGCTGATGCTGAGTTTCGTCTGGTTGAGGAGCACGAAATGCTTGTCAAGGTCGCTGTCGCTGTAGAGCACATAGCAGCGGGCCTTGAGTTGTGGGTCGCGTCCTGCTCTTCCTGCTTCCTGCACATAGTTCTCCAAGGAGTCGCTGATGTTGTAATGCACCACCAACCCGACATCCTTCTTGTCGACTCCCATCCCAAAGGCCGAGGTTGCCACGATGATGCGCACACGTCCTGACATGAAGGCATCCTGGTTGGTCGTCTTCTCGTCGGGGGTCATCTTCCCGTTGAAGGGCAAGGCTGTGTGCCCGTCGCGGGTGAGGCGGGCTGCCAGGTCGTGGGTGCGGCGCGTACGAGCCACATAGACAATGGCAGGACTGTCGTTTTCAGACAGCAGTGCCCTCAGTTTTTGGTATTTGTCCTCGTCGGTGTCGGAATGTATGACAGCGTAGCGCAGGTTGGTCCGTGTGGCGTTCGAGGCGTACAGTTCAAGGTTGAGCCATAGCGTCTGCTTGAAATAGTCGCAGATGTCTTGTATCACTTTCTGCTTGGCGGTGGCTGTGAAGCACGACACAGGGATGGCCTGACGGCATCCTTTTTTCAGTTGGTATTCATGGATGAACTTGCCGATGTAGAGATAGTCGACGCGGAAGTCCTGCCCCCAGGAGGAGAAGCAGTGGGCCTCGTCGATGACGAAACGCACCACATGGCGTGAGAGCAAAATCTTCTCGATGGTTCTTGAGCGAAGCATCTCCGGGGAGATGTAGAGTAGCGATGCCTCGCCATCCTGCACACGTTGGAAGGCATGTGCGCGAGTGATGGGGTCGAGCAGTCCGTTGATGGTGACGGCGTCGGCTATGCCGCGCTCCGCAAGGTTGTCCACCTGGTCCTTCATCAACGACTGCAAGGGTGAGATGACCACTGTCAGGCCGTGCACCGTGCGGCCTGACATGAGTGCCGGCAGCTGGAATGTCAGCGACTTGCCGCCGCCTGTGGGAAAGATGGCCAGCAGCGAACGGCCTTCCACGGCGGCTTGTGCTGCTCGGTGCTGCAAGGGTTCACCTTCATAGGTGCGGAACTCGTCATAGCCGAAGAAAGATTTCAGATGGCGGTGGATGTCCATCTGTCGGCGGCAGTACTCGCAATCTGGATCCTGGCAGCATTGTTGGCGCAGTTTCCACATCGCATATTCCACGCCGGAATAGTTGTGGAGCACCCACCCCGGTGTGATGGAGCGCTCGTCGGTGGTGTCGATTAGCGACAAAGCGAAAGCCAACTCGCAAGAAAGCATGCCTGCCAGTGCGTTGATGTCGGCGTGCTGGCAAATGCGTCCCTTGTAGTGCTCCCTGACCAAGGTGGTAAGGTCTTCTTCACAGGCTTCCGCACCCACCAGGTCGAGAAATCCTTGGAATTCCGCCTTTCCCATGAGCAGTGTGGAATAAATTCTGTGTTTCCAACCCGGCAAGGCTCGCCAGGCAGACATCTCGTCCATCAGCAGGTCGCGGGTTTTCTCGCAGTCGTTCACGGGATTGTTCATCTGGTCGCTCACCAGTTTGTCGTCTTTCACCAACCTATGGTAAGGGCGTTCGGGAAAGAGCAGTGGCGACATATAGAGTGTGTCGACCCATTTCCAAGGAATGGGTTCCCCGCCAAACAGATACTTGGCATCGTGGTGGATGACGTTATGTCCACATACATATTCCACACCTTGCAGGAAATCCGTCAATGCCTCCTTGGAGCAGTTGTGAAAAACCGCTCCGTTTTCACGCAACGCACCGATGTCGTGTATCTTGTGGTCTTTCATTCCCACTTCTACATCCACGATGGCCCAGCGAGAGGAGGATGGTTTTTCAATGCTCATTACAAACTATGCAAATGTGTTGATTGCCAAAGGCAATCGTCATCTATAATGCAAGGCAAAATTACTTACATCTTGTCATTGGTACCGATGTGGTCAATGGCTACTTTGTCTTTTTTCAATTTTCTTATCTACGATGCCATCCCTTATTCTTATGATTTCTACGTCTTGCGAATTGCCACATTCTCGATAAGCAACATAAGTTGCAAGCTTCCCAAATTCGTTGCTTGAGGGTTCTAAACTCTTATTCCACGTTCTTTTTTCCCCATTTTTGACATAATCGATACTTACAAACAACCAATAGGATACATCATCATAGTCATAGGCAGGACCACAGGATCTCTCATCATATTCAATTTTGCCATTTTGGGCCGTTACACTATATACACTCTTTGTACTGGCATAATCTCCACTATATTCTGTTTCTTCAGATATATACACACGGGTCACATCATCAAAGCTAATCAAGCAATCTTCGACCATCAACAGCCGAGCCTCTTGACTGATTAACCCTATCTCCTTGAAATAGGAATTTAGAATGGTGCAGCACTTATCATATTCTTTCATTAGTGCGTTGCGCAATTCTGTAAGATTCATCCCTTCATATTTGAGAATGTTGTTCTCGGAATCTTTTTTCTCTGTCATTTTGTTAGTAGTATTTTCCATATTTTAATGCTCTTTTCTGTGTCGTGGACACGTTTGAAATAAGATCTTATTATCGTGGCTTTTTCTTCACGAACGGGCCGCGACCCTTCATTTCCTACACTGACATATGTTACCATAACGGAATTACAACATAGAAAAATGCAGACATGTCGAGTCCATGGCTTTCGATTGCAAAGATACGAAAAAGCAAGTTATAATCCAAATTCAGGGGCAGTAAAAGCAAAGGAATGCTTGGATGACTTTTGCAAAGTCGTGACATTATTCCATCCCATCATATCTTTCGCAACCATTCCTGCAAGGGCACGGATGTCAAGGTAGCGGCAAAGCCATGCACCCTTTCGCAATCGTTTGAGTGAAAAAAAAGCCGTCGCCGTGTGTTTATTCACAAGATATGCCTTACCTTTGTATGCAAATTTGAAAAACAAAGACTTGAATTGATATGACATCATTGACCACGGCGATAGTAATCGTCTTCATCGTTGGCTATCTGTGCATAGCCCTAGAGAGTGTGACAAAAATCAACAAGGCCGCCATTGCCCTGCTGATGTGTGTGGGATGCTGGACCTTGCTGATGGTGGCGCCAGGTTCTTTCTACCCCGATGTGCCGGCCGCCGATGTGGTGCACAAGGTGGCTGAGGTGATAGAGCATCATCTGGGTGATGCCGCCGGCACGCTCTTCTTCCTCATGGGTGCCATGACCATCGTTGAGATTGTCGATTCCAACGGTGGTTTCAACTTCGTCCGCGATGCCATCAAGACGCGCTCGAAACGGAAACTGATGTGGCGCATGGCATTCATGACGTTCTTCCTCTCCGCCATCCTCGACAACCTCACCACCTCGATTGTGATGATCATGGTGCTTCGCAAACTGGTGCAGGAGCGGAATGAGCGGCTCATCTATGCCGCTATGGTGATTATTGCAGCCAACTCAGGTGGTGCATTCTCTCCCATTGGCGATGTGACCACCATCATGTTGTGGATCAAGGGCGTCATCACCACCCAGGGTGTGATCACCGAGATTTTCATCCCCTCGCTCGTTTCCGTGCTCATCCCGGCGCTCATCCTGCAATATTCACTCAAGGGGAAGTTCGACAAGTCGCAAAACCTCCCTGCCGCAACCGTGAGCCAATTTACCAAGACGCAGCGCAACATCATCTTCTGGCTTGGAGTAGGCGGACTGGTGTTCGTGCCTATTTTCAAGATGCTGACACACCTGCCGCCGTTCATGGGCATCCTTCTGGTGCTGGGACTGTTGTGGACCACCACGGAGATTTTCCATCATAACACCGACGAGGATGACACGATGGCCAAACGTGTGAGCGACTTGCTTTCGCGTATCGACCTATCCACCATCATGTTCTTTCTGGGCATCCTCATGGCAGTCGCTGTCTTGCAGGAGGTGGGTGTGCTCACGGCACTCGGACAGTCGCTGGACGAGATGTCGGGTGGCAACCATTACTTGGTGACAGGCATCATCGGCGTGCTCTCCTCGATTGTAGACAATGTTCCGTTGGTGGCAGGATGCATGGGGATGTATCCGGTCGCTCCCACTGGCGACATGGCCGTGGATGGCATCTTCTGGCAACTGCTGGCCTACTGTGCCGGCGTGGGTGGCTCGATATTGATTATCGGCAGTGCCGCCGGTGTCGTGGTGATGGGATTGGAGAAAATCACCTTCGGCTGGTATATGAAGCGCATCTCATGGGTAGTGCTCGTCGGCTATCTTGCCGGTATGTTCTCCTATTGGCTGATAAGGATGGTCGTTTGAAAATTGAAAATTGAAGATTGAAGATTGAATTTTTGGAGCAGCGAGAG
>JAFWSS010000043.1 GCA_017524385.1 Prevotella sp. | reverse complement strand
AGCGGCTTGTTTCTCCTATAGGCCGTGCCGGTCATGATACAGACGAGTTCTCCTTTTTGGTTGGTGACCCTCACCTCGCAGAATGGCAGTTTGTGGTGGTTCTCCTCTTTTGCTTCAGCAGTGAGTATGTCTCCCTTGAGAACCGACCTGAGATAGGTGATGCCGTTGTTGGTACCCACCGTCATGAGCCCATGGCTGTTGACAGCGGCAGCGAAAGCGAGGTCTGCCAAGGTGTAGATGGCTCCACCCTGGCATACGTTCGCCCCATTGAGGTGTCTCTCCTCGACTGTCATGACGGCTTTAGCGAAGCCTTCACCCACCTCGGTGAGCATAACCCCCGTGGCGGCTGCGAAACGGTCGAACTGGTTGAGATAATCCTTTAAATCCATTGTTTTGTGGGTTTCCTAGTTTTCCTAGAGGATCTAGTTTTCCTAGGGGATCTAGTTTTACTAGAGGATCTAGGTATTATCCTTTGAGCTTCTCCACGAAGAGTTTGACGGCCTCCACGTCTTTCAGTCCCGGTTCGATTTCAAACTTCGAATTGATATCCACTCCAAGGAATTTGGGATGCGAGATGGCCTTGATGCGCTCCACGTCATCGATACCGATGCCCCCACTGATGAGGAAAGGCACTTGGCCATCGTATGCGTCGAGGACATTCCAGTCAAACTGCTCTCCGCTTCCCCCTTCTTGCTGGCATTTGTTGTGGAAGAGGAAATAGTCGACCACTCCCTCATATTGCTTGCACTTGGCAAAATCCTCCGGGCCTTCCACCTTGATGGTCTTGATGACTTTTACCGGGCGGATATCCGCCAATGTGCGTTGCAAATTCTGAATCATCACTGGCGACTCCTCTCCATGGAGTTGCACCATGTCAAGATAGAAGTTGTAAACCCTTGTGACAATGCTTTGAGGCATATCGTCCACGAACACGCCCACGCGGCGAGGTTTGTTTTCCACAGCGGCGAGTGCCGGCAGTCCGCCAAGTTCGGTAATCTTGGTAGCCAATGGTGAATAGTCGGGGTAGAATCCTCCCCTTGCCCTTCTCTGCTTGACAAAACGCGGGCTGTCGAGCCAGAACACCATTCCAACCCAATCAACATCCAGTTCGCTCACCTGACGCAAGTTTTCGGCCTCACGCATGCCACATACTTTTACTATCATATTATTCTTATTTTTCCTTTTGGGTTGCAAAGTTACGAAAAAAAATCCATAAGCAAGTGTGTGTAGTGTATGAAAAGAAATGCAAGGAGGAAAAAAAGCAGCAAAAGGATGTTTTTTCATCCGAAAAATGACTACTTTTGCAGTGTTCTTTCAGAAAATTCAAAAACGAGGTGTGAAATGATTGTCACGCCATTTTGCCATGATGTGCACGAAAGCGTGAAGGATCCCGTCTCCACAATGCCAACCCCATAAAAAGAAAAAAGAAAGCGACATGCAACATACCCTCAGCAGCCCCTCAACAGAACGCGTGCTTGAAGTCCGCATCGGACGAGGCACTCTTGTGCTCATAGCCACCGAACCAGGCTCCCGTCCCACCCCGCCCATCCAAGTGGAGATGAAAGACGGTGCCTCCGTCTCCTCCCACCTGCGCGACATGTTCAAGAGCGAGAAATTGTTGTCTGGAGTTTTCGACAACGCCGTCGTGTTGGCAGATGCCCCAACGATGCTCGTTCCCGAGGATGAGTTCGAGGAGTCGGATGCCGACCAGCTCTTCAACCACACCTTCACCGGCCATGAGCGCGATGTCAAGTGCCACGCTCCTCTCGAGCACCTGCATGCCATCGCACTTTTCGCCATTGAAAAAGACATCCAGACCGTCCTCTCCGACCATGCGAGACGCTGCACCTACCTGCCCGTCTGCCTCCCAGTGTGGGAGCATTACGGTCGCTCTTCCAGCATCACCCGCCAGCGTCTTCACGGATACTTCCACGACGGCAAGATAGACATCTTCAGCACCAGCGGCAACCGATTCAAGTTCTGCAACGCTTTCAGCGCCACGCATTCCCACGACACGCTTTATTACTTGCTCAACGCCTTCACGCAGCTGGGGTTGAAGCCCTCACGCGACGAGGTGGTGCTTCTTGGCAGCGTCGCACACCAGCAATGGATAGCCGACCATTTGGGCAAATATGTGGAGCATATCGTCGTGGAGCCTCTTCCAGACAAGACACTTCCACTAGACCTCACCCTTCTCACCAACCGCCCGCAACCATGAGAATCATCACCGGCATATACAAGGGTCGCCGTTTCGACATCCCCCGCACGTTCAAGGCTCGTCCAACGACCGACTTTGCCAAGGAGAACATCTTCAACGTGCTCACCGGCTACCTCGACTTGGAAGACTCGCGTGCCCTCGACCTCTTTTCCGGCACCGGCAGCATATCACTGGAGTTTCTCTCCCGCGGGTGTGCCCAGGTGGTGAGCGTGGAGAAAGACCGCGACCATCACGCCTTCATCAAGCAGTGTGTGAGTCGCCTGGGGACCGACCGCTCCGTGGTGATTCGTGGCGACGTGTTCAAATTCCTTGCCACCTGCAAGCAGCAGTTCGACATCATCTTCGCCGACCCGCCCTACGCCTTGCCACAGTTGCGTGAACTCCCCGAGCAGGTGCTGGGCAAGGATTTGCTGTCGGAAAGCGGGGTGTTTGTCCTGGAACACGGAAAAGGGGATGACTTTTCCTGCCATCCCCGATTTGTGGAGCACCGCACCTACGGCAGTGTCAATTTCAGCATTTTCAGGTGAAGGGTCATTTTTGTGCCCTTGCCTTTTTTAGTTCCTCTTTGTTGTCTTTGATTTCTTGCTCTTGAAAGGTGATGTATTTCATGAGCATATCGACATATTCTTTGTATTCATCACCCAAACCGGCATAGATGTCGTAAGCTTTCCTGAAATTTTTATTAGACTTTTCACAATTGGAGATAATTTCCTCATAAAAACTTTCGTCAAAATACTCACTACCCGTATTCATCATAAACTGTGCAGCGACACGATATACATCATCATTATTCAGGGGATAAGAATGTCCTAATGCCCAGTAGACCCTTGCGACATCAGGCGACTGCTCGTCATAATATTTTCTTAATACGACAAGTGCGGAGTCGGCATATTGCTCAGCGGCTTCAGAAAGTGGTCCACAAGCATACACCATCCTGCAATAGCCATGTCCAACAATCGCGCTGTCTTTTCCATACAATTTCTTGCTGATGTCCAAAGCCTTCAGATAGCATGAGTATCCAAATTGTGACTTATCTGAGATATGAATTGAGGCGTCAAACAATTCATTTCCTGCAAAGCTGTAGCAGTCGAACATCTCATTGCTAATGGCTCCATATTCCTTTTCGATCTCCTGCAAGCCTTTTTCCCAGCATGACACGATGTTTTTGTAAGGAGAAGAAAACTCATCCTTTTCCTTCTTTTCTTCCTCTTCAATCAAACGCCCCACGACCTTCTGGAGTTTTTTCACCGCCTCCATCTCTGTGTACCGACCTTCTACATCCTGGGCGTAAACACTGTTGCACACACACATCACAAACAATGTCGTGAACAAATGAATCAAATTCCTTTTCATAATGGTAAAATTTTAAGTTAATAATTTGTTTGTCATTCTGATATAAAGACACATCTGGGAGGGAGGAATTTCAAACAAAGGCGGCATTAGCTGCCGAAAGGTGCCGGTTTGCAGTATGAAACAGGCGTGAGAGAAGATGAAAGGAAGAAAATTGAAAATTGAAGATTGAATTTTGGAGCAGCGAGAGCAGAGTCAAGCTTGCTTGCACTCTGCCGAGTCGCGACAAAAATCAGCGAAGCTAAAATTGAAGATTGAAAATTGAGCCCACTTTAAAAAGTCTTGTTTGAACAAATATCGGT
>JAFWSS010000042.1 GCA_017524385.1 Prevotella sp. | reverse complement strand
TGTGAACAACAACCCCGAAGGGGTGGCAGAATGGCAACTTCATACACTTCATATCGTTGCTCTGCCACCCCTTCGGGGTTGTTGATTTCATATCATCGTCAAGCAGGGGTTACGCTTCGCTCCACCACCTGCCTGTGGTCGTCCCAGCCCTTCGGGCTTCACTTCACAACCGGTAGCCATACAAGATAAATCCTAGTTTTGTAAGGTATTTTTACTTCCGAAACTTAAGTTAGTAAAATTTAAACATATCAGATTCCCCGTCCCTAATACACGAAACAGTACCTTTCTATTCCATAAGCACGATATTCACCATTGATGAAAAACACTCGCCAGGGAGAGTAGGCTTTCATCAATTCTGCCATCTCTGCGGCAAGTTGGGGGTTGTCGGCAGGCTTCACTACCTTGATTTCACAGTCCACCAAGTGGCCGGTCTCGTCAACCTTGGCCCGACGGACGGAGAACAGAATGCGTTTCTCATTGGCCAACTCCGGGTATCGTTCCAAGTGCAGGGGAAACATCTCCCTGATTTGGGCTGGAGTTACCTGCTTGGTACCCATCTGCGTCTTTCCATCTTGGTCAAAGGAGAAACCTTCCTTGGTATAGTTATGGAAGGCTTTTACACCAGTCACCTTCCCACTGTCAATACTGATGAATTGTTCCTCTTCATAGTTCCTTTCGTATCCCATGTGTTCATAATAGAGTATCTTTCCCTTTGCCACACGGATGTCGCCTTTCAGCCATCCTGCCACGATTCGCTTGCCATCAAAATAGTTTTTGAACACCTGTTGCAGTGTCTCTGCAGGAATACACTCTGGCAGAGTTTTCTTGTCACTTGCTGGGCGCAGATATTGTATGCTGTCGAGATAGAGCACGTCTTGCTTGATGCTCCAGAAGGCAGTGAATCCGCTCCAGTTGGAGGAAATGACAACGTGCTGCTGTGGGATGGAAGCCCTCACTTGGCGCCATAGCACAGTGTCTCTGCTGATGGGCTGCCCCAGCAGTGTCCATTGTTTGCCGTCGATATAGATGATGTCACCTTCCTGCCCGGTGGCATAAGTCGCCATGCTGATGAGAAACAGTGCGATGGTGATAATGGATTTCTTGTTCATATCCTTTATGTTTATTGTTTATTGTTTTTAGATGCCGACAAACCAATCAATAGAACTGATGATTCATTGTCAATATAGGCGATGCTCATTCTGTTCCCAACATTTCAGATGGCTGGAACAGGAAAGGCAGAGAGTATTTTGTGCTCACGGACTTGCCATACAGCCTCCCCGGTGCCCATCGTGGCATCATGGTGATGACGCGGGCACACTCTTCTTCCAATTGTTGGGCTATCTGTACTTTCAATTCTGCTTGCCGGGCTTCTGACTCACGGCTTAGGAGCAATGTGTCATATTGGAGAAGATACTTGGCCGCCTTGATGTCTGATATGTATCCCAAACTGTCAATCTTGAACTGCATGATGACCCTTCCACTCACACCATATTCCTGAGCCATGGAGGGATATTTCAAGTTCTGCTTGATGAATTCCTGCAGGCCTATATACCCACCACGGAATGATGGCTGTTGTTCCACCACAGAAAAGACATTTTCATCAGTCTTGTTGTCTGTGGCAGGTGTTTGTGCATTCTGATTGTCGTTTGAAGGAGAAGTTGCCATCCTGTTATCTGACTGAGGATTAGCCACTTTGTCGTTTGACAGAGACGTCCCCATAGCTATAAGATTGCTTGTCGGATTATCTGTTCTGTTGTCTTCGGCAACGGCATCACTTTGACTTTTGTCGGTTGTCTCTTCTTGGGTCTCATCGTCATTGGCGGCATTATTTTTTACCTCTGTTTGGGTGTTTGTTGCTTGTGCCACGACTTCACTGCTGTCGGTCGGTTTTTCTGCACCATTCACCCAAAGGAAGATGCCTGTCAGGAGAGCGATGGAGGCTGCTATGCCAACAGTCCATCCTACAAGCCCTCGCTTTTTCGTCTTGGTCTCCTCGCCGATGACTTCGCGCTCGAACTTCGCCCACTCCTCGTCAACGTCGGGCATGCCTATCTTCTTGTCAATATCTTCAGTATTCATCTTTACTTTGCATTTAGGTTTTTTCTGATTTTGGCCAATGATTGCGTGATGTGCTTGTTGACCGCCGAGGCGCTGATGCCAAGCACCTTGGCCGTTTCACTGTAGGTCATGTCTTCCTCATAGTGCAGACTCAGCACACGCCGGTCTTGATCCGTCAGATGGTCTTCGATGACCTGCTGCAGTAGTTGAAGCAGTTCCTTACGTTCCTCACTATCACTTACGGCTATGTCTTGTTGGAGTTCATGTTCCATCTGCCTCTGCAACTGCCGTGAGCGCAGCAGATGAAGGCATTGGTTGCGAGTGGCTGCCAGCAGATATCCTCTGACACTTTCACGGGCTACCTGAGGCTTGCCTCTCCACATCTGAGTAAACACCTGATGCACGGCATCTTTCGCATCGTCGGCATTCTCCACTATCGAGAATGCCATGCGATACATATGCGGATAATTGTCCTTGAACAGGTGTTCAAACTCTTTCTTACTGTAGTCCATAAGTGATAGTTTGGTCTTCATTCAATCATAAGACCCTCAAAGGGGCAAATCAAACACCCCTAATATGCAAAAAAGTGAAAAAAAGTGGTTCTCCATCCTTCTGGCAATATAATATTGTCTGTCTCGTGTGATTTTTCGAAGAGGGGCGCCATGTCTTCGTCGTCGAACCCAGCCATGCCACAGCCGATTCTCGTGCCACGCAGATTGCTGCCGAACACGAAAGCCTCTCATGGTATCCTATTGGCCGTTGGCGACGAGTTCTATCATCCCGTCACGCCGGAGCACAAGTCGGCCGTCCTCCTTGGTGAGCAGCAAGTCGGCAGAAGAGATACGCGTAGGCCAGGCATCTCCCGTCGTGCCCGTGGAGAAACGCGCCCAGTCGTCGGAAGTCAGGAACCGGCACTGGCTCCTGTAGGTTTTCCTTCCCACGCGCAGCGAAAGATAATTGTCTGCTGTGACGCTGATGAGCGTGTCACGTCCCACTTCAACTGTCAGTCCCTGATAGTCGTTATTGGCATAAACCACCACACCGTATTCCTGTTCGGGCAGGTTGTAGTCGCATCGGATGGACGTGGGAAAACCCTTTGGGAAGCGGCGGTTGACCATCCAGTAGTAATAATCGCCGTTCATCCAGCAGAGTCGCAGTGGGGTGTCTCCCAGGCCGGGGATGACAAAGGGGCGGATATTGTTCTTGTTGGAAAGGCTTGTGACCTGAACGAGGCTTTTCGCTGTGCCATTGGGTTTCAAGGTCATTTTCCATATCTCGTAAATGCCGTCTGGCGACACCTTGCCATCGGGCATGGTGGGCAGTGAGGCATAGACCACATCGGGATTGTTGTGGTCGAGCGCCATGCCGCCACTGTAGCATTTCTCCGTTTGCTGCCAGTTCTGATGGAAGGCATGGCCGCCATCGGCGATTGCCGTGAGTCGCCATTTCCTGCCCGTCCACCTGGCCACAAGGTATTGATGGCTGTTTTTGTCCTCACTGATACGTGTCAGGGCAACAATGGGATTCTCTTTGTTGTCGGTGGTCACCTGCCACACCCAGTCGCGGGCATGGTCGGGAGCGTCGATGAGTGTCATTGGGTATTGCTGCCTGTATTCCTCGCTCTTGCTCACCTTGAAAGGATGTTCGTCGATATGGGAGAGCACCGTGCCCTTGATGTCCTGCAACTGCATCGTGTTGATGTCGATGACATTGAGGTATAGCCAGCACGGCCACTCATTGTCGGGATGGCCGGTGGTATACGCCAAGTAAATCTTATCGCGCCCGTTACTATAGTATTTGGCGTAGGGTCTCGCCCCTGTGCTCTGCACGATTTGCCGTGGCCCGAAGTCCATTTTTACACGGTCATCCTTGTCGGGCATGGTGAGACGGGCGATGGTGGGGTGCCAGTTGATGCCTCGCCAGCACAGGTAGATGTGCTGCGGGTCGTCGCTAAGGATGAAGGGTGACGGATAAGTGGTGTTGTGGTCGGTCTCGACATATCTCTCCTCTCCGAGTGATGTGATGTCACCCTTCTGGGTGGAGATGCGGTACCAGATTCGGCGCTCATCAGTATGCCGTGTGTAAAAGATCATCACACGCTCGTCAGGCAGAATGAGGAATGTGGGGTTGTTATGGTCATCGGGCTGGAAGAAACTTCTGACAAGCACCTCCGTGCGCTTGCCCGACAGGAAGTTCATCTGTGTGGCTCTGACGTTGCCATGCACGTCGATGTACCCGATGTAGGTGGCGTTGATGCTGCCATCTGCGTTTTCATAGTGCAGGGCGCGGGGGTCGGCGAACCAGCACCATGCGCCCTCGGCGCCAACTGTATCGTTCTCGTATGTCTCTGCCAACATGGCTTGCGTGGCTGAAAATGCCATCACTACCAGCAATAAAATCCTCTTCATCGATGATTGGTTTCTTTTTATTCTGCGCATATGGATAATCATATTGTGTAAAAATGGTTGGTTACCTTTCCGTTTTCCATTGTTCATGCCATCTGTCCACCCATTCTCCATGGGCAAATTCATTCCAGCAAATGATGACTTTTGAACAATGAAACCTCAAATCCAGACAAAGTGAAGGGGTTTCAAGAAAGGCTACTATGCCGAAAATCTGTTTTTGAGGAGACCATGTATGATAGCCAACAAGCATGTCCTTGTAACCATCCGTAAACAGCAATCCTTCATGAATTGAATGAGAGGGAGAATCTTTTCCATCCATTATTCTTTCCTCACTGCTTATAAGATTTCCCTCTTTTAGGATGATGGCTGAAGATGTGGAAAATTGATGTTCTCCAGTGTTATTTTCTGGGTGCGTCTTGTCTATGAAGAAACCTTCTTCAAAGACCAGAATAATATCATTGTCATCTTGGATGAACTTCGTGATGTAATGGTCGTGCAGCGATATGTCTGTCGCATTATCCGATAGGTGCTTCCAATTACCATCCAACAATGCATGAGGCAGGTTTTGCTTCATATAAATCCCGTTTTATCAAGTACTATTATGCAAAAGTAATTCTTTTTTTCGAAGAATCTCCTTGATGCGCCATGCATTTGCATCAGGCATGTCGATTTTCTTGTTTTTTCGCCAAGAACAAAGATGATTGTCACACTTCAATCCGTGTGTCCGCTGCTGTGATTAGTTCCTGATTACGGCGGCGGCCACACCGCTTTCACCTCCCTTCGGTGACTCAGGGAGGCAAGGGAGAGAGGTCAAACCATTCGATTAAGAGAGAGCAGAAAGAGCTTGCTCATTCTGCCGAACGTGAGAATGGTCGGATGAAATCCAACCATTCGATTAAGAGAGAGCAGAAAGAGCTTGCTCATTCTGCCGAACGTGAGAATGGTCGGATGAAATCCAACCTCTGTGGAGGGCCAGCCCCACCACACTCCCCGCGGGTCAAGGATACTCCCTTTCCCCTCGGACATTGAAAATGTCCGAGGCGCATTGGCGGTAATGAATGGCACATATTTTAATGTTATCTCATCCTTTCTGATATCTGAACTACGTGGAGAGCCTTTCCCTCAACTTGGTATTACGTTTCTGCACGACTATGTTATGGCAGCGAAACCGTTGCGATCCACATCATCCGGCAGCGTGTAGTTCTGCTCGTAGTTGGAGTAGGAAAACTCGCGGCGCAGATAGTGGTGCAGACGAGTAGGAAAAAGCCGGTCAGTAACTATTGTGTACGAATCAATGTAGAGCCCAGCGTGCCCACCTGTACGGCATAGACACCTGCGGGGCTGCCGACGGGCAGATTGACACTACCCTCCGAGAGAGGAGCAAAGGCCACGAGTCGGCCGTCGGTGGTGTAGATACGTATAGGTGTGCCGTTCTCAGCGCCTTCTATGAAGAGACGGCTCAATTCCACGCTCTACGGAAGAACATATTTCGAGCATAGTGGATATCTGGATAAAGGCGTGGTTTATGGCATGGGAGAGGGGGTGCTCGATCCTCCTGTCCCCGGAACTTACTATAACGGTCTAAAGTTTCGCAAGTGAATATTCATTCATCCTGCGACTAATTTATACATTTGATATAGCTTATGGAACTTTGGATTCCCGTCAATAACAGCAGAAAGCAGTTCGCTGGCATCGGCAGATATGATTTCTGCGATTTCCAGGATGGTATCCAATATGAGTTCCCATATCCTGTCCGCTGCGGACAGCTCGAGAGTGTTTCCTGTGGTTTCACGGAAGAGGGCTCCGATGGTCTCGTAGGCCTCAAACCG
>JAFWSS010000041.1 GCA_017524385.1 Prevotella sp. | reverse complement strand
TCATCGTCAAGCAGGGGTTACGCTTCGCTCCACCACCTGCCTGTGGTCGTCCCAGCCCTTCGGGCTTCACTTCACAACCGGTAGCCATACAAGATAAATCCTAGTTTTGTAAGGTGTTTTTACTTCCGAAACTTAAGTTATTTGCTCAATTCGATGACCATTTTTCCAATCCAGATGCCGTGTTTCCCATTCTGGTCCACCGCGACGTCATGGCCGTCAAGGTCCTTGACGAATTTGAGTTCCTCGAAATAGGAGTGGGTGTGTCCACCTAGCACGAGGTCGATGTATCTGGAAGATTGAATCATCTCGATGTCGTCATCCTGTAGTGTGTCCCATCCGAGGTGTGAAATGCAAATGACCATGTCGCACTTCTTCTTTTTCTTCAGCAGCGTAGCCACCTCAAGTGCTTTCTTCACCGGGTCGAGGAAGGTCACCCCCGGGTAATTACGCTTCTCCACCAGTCCATCGGGTTGTGGAGAGAGGCCGAAGACCCCAATCTTCACACCATTTCTCTTGATGATGACATACGGTTTTACCACCCCTTCCAAAGGCGTTCCCGTGAAATCGTAATTGGCGCAGACGATGGGGAAATTGGCCATTTTGAAAAGTCGTGCCATATTGTCCAATCCGAAGTCAAACTCATGGTTTCCGATTGTTGCAGCATCGATGCCCATCATGTTCATCAGCCCAATCTCCACATCACCTTTGAACAGGGTGTAAAAAGGCGACCCTTGGCAGAAGTCCCCACTGTCGAAATAAAGCAGGTCGGGGTGTTCTTTCCGTTGTTGCTGTAGGAATTCGAGTCTTCTGATGAACCCTCCCCTACCCGCCAGTTGCTTGTCCTGGAGGTTGGGGTTGAGAGGCAAGATGGTGCTATGGGTGTCGTTGGTGTGCAACACGACGAGTTGCTTTCCTTGCGCCAACACGCCAGACGTGACGAGAACGCAAACAGCAATGATGATGAATATTCTTTTTTTCATATTCCTATTCCTCCACGATGGTGTAACGTCCTTCCACTTCACTGTCGACGACCTTCCCTTGCGCGGTCATCTCCTTGACATACTTGATGAGAAGCGACCTGGTGAGATCCTCCTCACCAGTAAACTCCCTCTTCAGCGTTCCATCCTTGAAAGCAACCATTTGGTCGTTGCCGTGGGCCACATAGTCTACTGTAACGACACGATATGAAGCCTTTGGGTCGACATCCTTCCCTTTGATGGTGACACGTTTGAGTTGATTGTCCTTGGTGGCAAAGATTTTCACCTCCTTGCTGACAGGATGGCCACCCCTGTTTACAATCTGCTGCATCAGTTCCAACACTTTATTTCCAGAAAGGGTGAGGAAGCATATTCTGTTCTCAAAAGGCGCCACAGCGGTAGCGTCGCCGATGGTGATGTCTCCTTTAGCGATGGAAGCCCTGAGTCCTCCCCTGTTGTACACGCCGAAGTCGGGCAGCTCCCCATAGTCTTTCGCCGCCCACACCATGATGTCGGCCATGAGGTTTCCCAAAGTGCTTTCCGCCATGTCGGGAACAAGGTCTTTCTTCGCCTTGCCGATGACAGGTGAGAATATTTGGTCCACCTGCTGCTTGTAAGGTTGCATGAAATCCGCCACGTGTTGCGGCACATGTTTGTCGTAAGAGTCGTCGATGAGGCATCTCGTGCGTGAGATTCCAGTGACATGGTAATGTGTGGCACATGCAGAGAGCAAGGCGGTGAGCATCACGAATGCAAGAGTCAAATGTTTGTTTCGCATAAGTTGGTGTAAGTTTTCGGCGAAGATATGCATTTTTCATCATTTTATGCACATTTTTGTGAAGAAAAAGAAGGTTGTGGTTTGATTTTTCCTCATTTGGGTGTGTTTATTCAAAAAAAATGCTTACCTTTGCACCGCTTTTTACGTAACCGATGACAGGAAGAAGAGTAGCCTTGTTATGTTGCGTAGGATGACAACCAACAAAAATCATTCATCACAATGGATTTAATCAAAGTTGCTGAACAAGCATTTGCAACGAACGTAGCCGAGCAGGCCAAGGCCGCAGGCAAGAAATTCGACGAGTTCCACCCTGGCGACACCATCACCGTAGCCTACAAGATCATCGAGGGCAGCAAGGAGCGCATCCAGCTCTATCGCGGTGTTGTCATCCGGATTTCCGGCCATGGTGAGAAGAAGCGCTTCACGGTTCGCAAGATGTCAGGCACCGTGGGTGTGGAGCGTATTTTCCCCATCGAGTCGCCCAACATCGACAGCATCGAGGTGAACAAGCGAGGCAAGGTACGCCGCGCGAAGTTGTATTACCTCCGTGGGCTGACGGGCAAGAAAGCACGCATCAAGGAGAAGTGGACAGCTCCGAAAGCACAATCCTAAAAAAGAGAAACAAGAGGTTTCATATGATGAAGCCTCTTTTTTCGTTGAAACAAATCACCAAACACGACATACACGATGAAAGAATTGGCATTGAAATACGGTTGCAACCCCAACCAGAAGCCTTCCCGCATCTTCATGGAGGAAGGCGAGTTGCCCTTGGAGGTGCTCAACGGGCGCCCCGGCTACATCAATTTCCTTGACGCCCTTAACAGTTGGCAACTGGTGAAGGAACTGAAGGCCGCCACCGGCCTGGCCTCCGCCGCCAGTTTCAAACACGTCTCCCCCGCCGGCGCCGCCGTGGGTCTTCCCCTCAGCGACACGCTTAAAAAAGTATATTTCGTAGATGACATCGAGGGTGAGCTGTCGCCCATCGCCAGTGCCTACGCTCGTGCCCGCGGCGCCGACCGCATGAGCAGCTACGGCGACTTCGTGGCATTGAGCGACACCTGCGACGCACAAACCGCCCTTCTGCTGAAGCGTGAGGTGTCCGATGGCGTGATAGCACCCGGCTACACCGACGAGGCCCTCGACATCCTGAAGGCGAAGCGCAAAGGCACCTACAACGTCATCCAAATCGACCCTGACTACACGCCGGCTCCCGTGGAGCGCAAGCAAGTCTTCGGCATCACCTTCGAACAAGGACGCAACGAGATTCGCCTTGACGACGACGCCCTCTTCGCCAACATCCCCACAGCGAACAAGACCTTTTCCGAAGAAGCCCGTCGCGACCTCGTCATCGCACTCATCACGCTGAAATACACTCAGAGCAACAGTGTCTGCTACGTGAAAGACGGCCAGGCCATCGGCATCGGCGCCGGTCAGCAGAGCCGCATCCACTGCACACGCCTTGCCGGCAACAAGGCCGACATCTGGTGGCTTCGCCAGCACCCGAAGGTGATGGGTCTTCCCTTCATCCCCGGCATCCGTCGTGCCGACCGCGACAACACCATCGACGTCTACATCAGCGAAGACCACGACGACGTATTGTCCGAAGGCACCTGGCAGCAGTTCTTCACCGAGCGTCCTTCCGTGCTCACCATGGAAGAGAAGAAGGAATGGATAGCCAAGAACACGGAGGTTGCGCTAGGCAGCGACGCCTTCTTCCCCTTCGGCGACAACATCGAGCGTGCCCACAAGAGCGGTGTGAAATACATTGCCCAAGCGGGAGGTTCTGTGCGCGACGACCATGTCATCGCCACCTGCGACAAGTATGGCATCGCGATGGCCTTCACTGGAGTGCGGTTGTTCCACCATTAACACCATCAGCCATGAGCAAGGGAGACGATATCGACGCCATCATCCAAGGCGGCATCGTATGGGGACGAGGCTCCAGGGAGCCTGACGACTCCAAGCGCGACAAGGTGAAGACCAAGGCCAAGAAGAAAGGTTACGTCACCGGCGCCCACGGCAGCGGAAGTGCCAGACAGAAAGCGAAATACCGCGAGCAAAGAGCCAACAGGAGGAAGAAAGGCTGATTTTTCCAGAAATCCTGGAATGTCCCAGATTCTCTGGATGTCCTAGATTCTCTGGATGTCCTAGGAAGACTAGAATCCTCTGGAAAACCAGAAAGTATTTCAGACTATTGGTGTCCGCTAAAACTTTTTGAAAAAAAAAATGAAGGCCGAGTTCCTCGTTTGGAACCCGACCTTTTTTGTAACCTTTGTTTTTGCTACAAAACTACGATAACAAAAAGAGGATTAAACGAACCTGTGGGAACAGTTTCAATACAATCCTGAAAAAAGAGTCTTTTTTGGGGAATTATCCTAATCCTCCCAGAGATTGGTATTGAATTGTGCCACCCTTTGTGGTTCATCTTCATCGGTGTCACCACCACCGATGATGATGCAATTCCAGCATTATTCCGCTGAAAATCCTTCCGGAGTCAATGCCTAATCTCCGTGCGGAGAAGAACCGGTCGGCATGTGCATAAGTGCATACGCCGGCTGTTTGTATGTAGTCGGTGCAAACTCCACTTTCCACAAGGAGGAGCCTGTTGGCCTCCCATAGGTCGATATGCCATTTGGCATCCCGTCTTGCAATGGCAGCCATGTCGAATCCCGCTATCCGGAACGCCTCATAGACCTCGTCGCCCACCTCGAAATGCTCCAACGATATGCCTGGCCCGATGACCGCCTTGAGCATGACGGGTTGTGTGCCAAACGTGTCCGCCATAATTTTCACAGCCTTGGCAACGATGCGTTTGACCGTCCCCCTCCATCCTGCATGTATGGCACATACGGCGTGGTGCTCCATATCATATAGCAACACGGGTATGCAGTCGGCGGTGGAGACCCCGATGCATACACCCTTGAGGCTTGTCATCACGGCATCGACCCCTTCGAGAGCCTCAGCACGTTGATGAACGTCAAGGGCGAGGAAGTGCTCGTCGACCACCCTCACTACCGTGTCGTGCACCTGGTGGGGATAGACCAGGCTGTCCATTCCAATACCCAACAAATGGCATAGCGACAATCGGTTTTCCTCTATGCACTCCCTCTTGTCGCCACAATAATAGTTGATGTTGAAGTCCGCATAGTTCCCCTTGCTGCACCCTCCCTTTCGGGTGGAACTGAAGGCCCTGACCCCCTCCGCCATATCATATTCTAGCAAGACGGGTGTCTTCATGGCCGTTCATCCTCCTCATATTCGAAGTCGTCAAGGTCTTCCACCTCGTCGGCATCCACCATCAGGATGTCGCCATCCTCTCCCTCAGCTTCCATCTCGAACAGGAAACGTCTCATATCCTTGTCGCGATGCACGAGGGTGTCCTCCGCCGTGATGGTCTGCAACTTGTTGCTCTCACTGTTGAGTTCCTTCCACAACACGTTCTTAAGTTCCTCCAATCCATAACCGGTCACCGCAGAAATGAAAACGGTCTGAACGTCGGCAGGCAACGTCTCCCGCAGCATCTCAATCAACTCCTCATCCAAGAGGTCGCTCTTGGTGATGGCCAGTACGCGGTGTTTGTCCAACATCTCGGGGTTGAATTTCTCCAATTCCCCCAGCAAGACCTCGTATTCGTGCTTGATGTCGTCGGTGTCGCCCGGCACCATGAAGAGGAGGAGGGAGTTGCGCTCGATATGCCTGAGGAACCTCAGACCCAGTCCCTTTCCCTCACTGGCGCCCTCGATGATGCCCGGTATGTCGGCCATGACAAACGACTGTTTGTCATGATATCCCACGATGCCCAATGAAGGTTCGAGTGTGGTGAAAGGGTAGTTGGCAATTTTCGGCCTGGCGCTGGAGAGCGAGGAGAGCAGTGTCGATTTTCCAGCATTGGGGAATCCCACCAGTCCCACGTCGGCGAGTAGTTTGAGTTCCATGATGACCGTCATCTCCTGCATGGGTTCCCCTGGTTGTGCGTATCGAGGCGCCTGGTTGGTGGGCGATCGGAACTGGAAATTGCCTAGTCCTCCCCTCCCCCCTTTGAGCAGGCACACCACTTGTCCGTCGTAGTTGATGTCGCAGACAAACTTCCCCGTTTCAGCATTATAGACCACGGTACCGCAAGGGACATCGATGTATTCGTCCTTTCCCTTTGTTCCGTGGCATTTATCCTTTCCACCATTCCCCCCATGCTGTGCGAAGATGTGGCGTTGATATTTCAGGTGGAGCAACGTCCAATAGTTGTGGTTGCCTCGCAGATACACACTACCTCCATCACCTCCGTCGCCGCCGTCGGGACCTCCGTTGGGGTTGTATTTCACGTGCTTGAGGTGCATGGAACCGCGTCCGCCCTTTCCAGAGCGACAGCAGATTTTCACATAATCGACAAAATTGGATTCCATAATTGTTAAAGGGGAGTTTTTTCTAGGAGTTAAAGAGGAGTTAAAAAGGAGTTTTTTCTGGGAGTTAAAGGGGAGTTAAAGAGGAGTTAAAAAGGAGTTAAAGGGACATATGTTTACTTTCGGGAGGTATTTCTGGGAGTTAAAGGGGAGTTTTTTTCTGGGAGTTAAAGGGGAGTTTTTTCTGGGAGTTAAAGGGGAGTTTTTTCTGGGAGTTAAAGGGGAGTTAAAGAGGAGTTAAAAAGGAGTTAAAGGGACATATGTTTTCTTTCGGGAGGTATTTCTGGGAGTTAAAAGAGGAGTTAAAGAGGAGTTAAAGGGACATATGTTCACTTTCGGGAGGTATTTCTGGGAGTTAAAGGGACATATGTTTACTATGAGGAGTTAAAGATTCTGTTGAGTTTTTAATATTATCCCGAAATAGAGAATCGGAGAAAATCTTACAAGAATTCTCTAATTCTCTAATTCGGGATAAAATACCAGAAAAACCAGAAGTTTATTGTTTCTCCATGATTTCACCTCCAGTGCGTATTGCCTCCATGTTGAGGGGGATGAGGTCGTGATGTCGCTCAGGGAGAGTCTTTCGCAGAGCTTTCTCGAGTCCTTCGCTGGTGACGACAGGACAGACGTGGAGCAGTCCTCCGAGGACGATCATGTTGAAGATTTTTGAATTCTTCATCTCAGCCGCCTTGTCCATGGCGCGAATGCTATACACCTCGATGTCATCTCTCTTTGGAGGATTGATGATGCCGTAGCTGTCGTAGATGAGAATTCCGCCGGGCTTCACCTTCGGTTCGAACTTGTCGAGAGAAGGTTGGTTGAGAACGATGGCGATGTCGTAACGGCTGAGGATTGGCGAGGAAATTCTTTCATCGCTCACGATGACGGTCACGTTAGCCGTACCTCCTCTTTGCTCGGGTCCGTATGCGGGCATCCAAGTGACCTCCTTGCCCTCCATGAGTCCCGAATAGGCCAGGATTTTTCCCATGGAGAGGACACCCTGTCCACCGAATCCGGATATGATGATTTCTTTTTTCATGTTCTTTACTCTTTAATCTTTCATCTTTAATCTTCAGTGGTGTCTTTCAAGTCGCCTTTGGGGTAGAATTTGAACATGTTCTCCTGCATCCATTCGTTGGCCTTTTTCGGAGTGAGTTTCCATCCGCTGCTGCAAGTGCTGACAAACTCCACGAGGCAAGAACCTTTGCCCGCCATTGAGGCCTCGAAAGCCTTGCGCAAAGCTTTTTTCGCCTTTCTGATGGCAGCGACGTTTTCCACGCTCTGTCTTGTGACATAGCAGGTGCCTTCGAGTGTTGCGGCGATTTCCGTGATTTTCAAGGGATAGCCGTGCAGTGCCGGTTCTCGTCCGTAAGGGCATGTGGATGTTTTCTGCCCTAAGAGTGTTGTCGGCGCCATCTGTCCTCCTGTCATGCCGTAGATGGCATTGTTGATGAATATGATGACGATGTGCTCGCCCCTGTTCAAGGCGTGAATGGTCTCGCATGCACCGATGCATGCCAGGTCGCCGTCGCCTTGATATGTGAAGACGAGACGGTCGGGCCATAGCCTCTTGATTCCGGTGGCAACAGCAGGTGCTCGCCCGTGTGCAGCCTCCTGCCAGTCGATGTCGATGTATTTGTAGGCGAAGACTCCGCATCCCACAGGCGAGATGCCCACAGTCTTTTCCTCCATCCCCATGTCTTCAATCACTTCAGCGATGAGTTTGTGCACCACGCCATGTGAGCATCCAGGGCAATAGTGCATCGGTGTGTCGTTCAAGAGCGTAGGTTTCTTGTAAACCAGGTTCTCCGGACTGATGATATCGTTTGCTTCCATCATTTCATCAATTTTGTTTTCAATGCTTCCACAATCTCCTCCGGCTCCGGGACGATGCCGCCCAGGCGCCCGAACTGTTCTACAGGCACTTCGCCGTTGATGGCAAGTTTGACGTCCTCGACCATCATTCCAGCGTTGATTTCCACCACGAGCACCCCCTTCTTGCCATGTGCATTTTCTATGACCTCCTTAGTAGGGAATGGCCACACAGTGATAGGTCTCAAAAGTCCCACCTTGATGCCCTCTGCACGTGCTATTTCGATGGCTTTCTCAGAGATGCGTGCCGCGCTACCGAAAGCAACGATGAGATATTCAGCATCCTCGCAGTGCATGGTCTCGTATCTCACTTCCTTTTCGCGTATCTCCTGATACTTTGCCTGGAGGTGTAGGTTTCTCAGTTCCATCGCCTCAGGTTTCAGTTCCAGCGAGGTGATGATGTTTGGTTTTCTGTCCTTCTTCCTTCCGAAGGAGGCCCATGGGCATTGCTCCATCACCTCTTCGTCTGTGCGTCTTGGTTTTTGTGGAGGCAGCACGATTTTCTCCATCATCTGTCCGATGATGCCGTCGGAAAGAATCATTGCCGGGTTCCGGTACTTGAAAGCCAGTTCGAAGGCAAGGTCCACGAAGTCGGCCATTTCCTGCACTGATGAGGGGCAAAGCGTGATGACATAGTAGTCTCCGTTTCCTCCTCCCCTTGTTGCTTGGAAATAGTCGCTTTGCGAAGGTTGGATGGTGCCCAGTCCCGGTCCGCCACGTTGCACGTTGACGAAGACACCGGGCAGTTCAGCTCCGGCCAAATAGGCGATACCTTCCTGCATCAGCGCCACCCCCGGGCTTGACGACGATGTGAGTGCTCTTTTTCCAGCTCCGGCGGCTCCATAAACCATGTTGATGGATGCCACTTCGCTCTCGGCTTGCACCACCACCATTCCGGTGGTTTCCCAGGGTTTGAGTGCGCAGAGGGTTTCAATGACCTCGCTCTGCGGGGTGATGGGGTATCCGAAATACCCGTCGGCTCCACAGCGAATGGCAGCATAGGCTATCGCCTCGTTGCCTTTCATTAGAGTTGCTTCTTGCTCAGCCATCATCTAATTCTCCATTTTTTTACGGTAGACAGTGATGCATCCGTCAGGGCATACGATTGCGCATGCAGCGCAACCGATGCAGTTTTCGGGGTTGACAGCCTCGATGTAAGGGTATCCCGAGACATTGACCTTCTTGTCAGCAAGTGCGATGACGCCTTTGTTGCAAGCCTCAATGCATAGGGCGCAACCTTTGCATCTGTTCGTGTTTACCAAGATTTGACCTTTGATTTTACTCATAACATTCGTTTTTTCACCTTCCGCGATATGGTAGGTTGTTAAGGGTTATAATAGTCCTTGTGATAGAAATTGAGGATGTCGTCGAGCATCTCCTTAGCCTGCACCGCCGGGCTATCCGGGTCTAGAGCGATGGCCTCGAGGTAGTTGTTCAGCGCCATTTGCCAGTTTCCTTGGCGTCTGTATTCGTTGCCTATCTGGTAATAATCCTCAGCAGTCATCTTTTCCTGTTCCATCACTATTGGTAATATTCTTTTTTAGCAGCGGCGAGAGTGTTCTTCATCAGCGAACAGATGGTCATGGGTCCCACTCCTCCCGGTACAGGTGTGATCATCGATGCCTTCTCCGACACCTCGTCGAATTTCACGTCGCCGTTGAGTCGGAATCCGCTCTTGCGAGATGGGTCCTGCACTCTCGTTGTGCCCACGTCGATGACGACGGCCCCCTCTCGCACCATGTCGGCAGTGACGAAGTCGGGTTGTCCAATGGCTGCGATGATGATGTCAGCCTGTCGGCATTCCTCCTTCAGTGTTGCCGAGTGGCTGTGACAGACCGTCACCGTCGAGTCGCCGAGGTGCTTCTGCAGCATGAGTTGCGCCATGGGTTTACCCACGATGTTGCTTCTCCCGAGCACTACACATTTCTTCCCGCTGGTTACCACGCCGTATCTGCGCAGTAGTGTGAGTATGCCGAGAGGCGTAGCAGAGATGAAGCAAGGGAGTCCTATTGCCATCCTTCCCACGTTGATGGGATGGAATCCATCGACATCCTTTTTGTAGTCTATGGCCATGATGACTTTCTGCTCGTCGATGTGCCTCGGCAGTGGGAGTTGCACGATGAATCCATCGATGTCGTCGTCGTCATTGAGTTCCGCCACCTTGGCAAGCAGTTCCTCTTCCGTGACATCTTCCTCATATCTTATGAGAGTTGATTTGAAACCGCAAGCCTCGCAAGCGAGCACCTTGTTCTTCACATAGGTCTCAGAGCCACCGTCGTGTCCAACCAATATGGCAGCCAGGTGTGGCTGTTTTCCACCTTGAGCTATGATTTGTCTCACTTCTTCGGCAATTTCCTGCTTGATGGCAGCAGCCGTGGCTTTTCCGTCTATGAGTGTCATGTTTTCAGGTTTCATTGTGGCATTTTGGGCATTTTTCCACGCATGGCGCCCATCATCATGTTCATTTTCGAAGTGTTGGTCACCGCCTGCATCACCTTTCTAGTCTGGTCGAACTGCTTCAGGAGTTTGTTGACTTCCTGAATGGTTGTTCCAGAGCCTTTGGCGATGCGCATTCGGCGGCTAGAGTTGAGGATTTGCGGGTTGGCGCGTTCCTGCGGTGTCATGCTTTGTATGATGGCCTCAATGCTCTTGAATGCGTCGTCGTCGATGTCGACGTCCTTGATGGCCTTTCCCACGCCAGGAATCATCGATGCGAGGTCTTTCAGGTTGCCCATCTTCTTGATTTGCTGGATTTGCGACATGAAGTCGTTGAAGTCGAACTTGTTCTTCTGAATCTTCTTCACCAGTTCCTGCGCCTCTTTCTCGTCGTATAACTGCTGTGCGCGCTCCACGAGGCTCACCACGTCGCCCATTCCAAGTATGCGGTCGGCCATTCGTGCTGGATGGAAGACATCGATTGCTTCCATCTTCTCCCCTGTACCGATGAACTTGATGGGTTTTTTCACGACGGTGCGTATGGAGAGTGCGGCACCTCCGCGAGTGTCGCCATCGAGTTTTGTGAGCACCACCCCGTCGAAGTCGAGTCTCTCGTTGAAGGTCTTTGCTGTGTTCACGGCGTCCTGACCCGTCATGGAATCAACGACGAAGAGTGTCTCGTCGGGATTGATGGTGTTCTTCAGCGTCTCTATCTCGCGCATCATATCCTCATCGATGGCAAGTCGTCCAGCCGTGTCGATGATGACAACGTCGCATCCTTTTGCTTTCGCTTCCCTCAGGGCATTGTTGGCGATGGCCACCACGTCCTTGTTGTCGGGTTCGCAATAAACAGGCACATCAACTTGTCCTCCAACCACTTGGAGCTGGTTGATGGCTGCAGGACGATAGACGTCGCATGCAACGAGCATGGGGTGCTTGTGGTTCCTGGTTTTGAGCATGTTGGCAAGTTTGCCGCTGAAAGTGGTCTTACCCGAACCTTGGAGCCCCGACATGAGGATGATGGCAGGTTTTCCGGTGAGGTTGAGCCCCACGGCTTCCCCTCCCATCAGTGTGGCCATCTCGTCGTGTACGAGTTTTACTAGTAGTTGTCCTGGTTTCACGGCGGTGAGCACATTCATACCGAGCGCTTTCTCTTTCACGTCGTTGGTGAAGGTTTTAGCCACGTTGTAACTCACGTCGGCTTCCATCAGCGCCTTTCGTATGTCCTTCATGGTGGCAGCCACGTTGAGTTCAGTGATTTTCCCCTCACCTTTCAGGATTTTGAACGAGCGTTCCAGTCTCTCGCTTAAGTTTTCAAACATCTTTTTATACTTGTATTTATTATCTTTTTTAAATTTCCATCCTCTATTTCCATAGCAAGCATAGAGCCTATGAAACCCAAGGATGCTAATGCAAACATAGCATGCTATGGGGATGCAAAATTAGGAAAAAAAGGGCAAATAATGGCTTTTTTGCATTATTTTTTTGCACGAAAGGTGGTAAAAGATAGTTTCGTAGCAACGGAGTAATCAGAATAAACAGAATAATCGGAATAATCATGGTATTCAGAGTTCCCATCTAGCGATGAGTGGCAGATGGTCGCTGTATCCCCGGTGGTATTTTTTGCCGATGTATGTGCGGAATGGCTTTACTCCACCGTATTTCTCATCTTCTTCGATCAGGAAAGGCGCGTCAAGTATGCAGCAGTCGTGCAGTCGGTTGCTGATGTTGTCGCTGACGAGTATGTGGTCTAGGCTTCCCCATTTTCCTTGGTGCTTATAGGTGCCTCGTGCGCCATTCCTGCCTTTAGCGTAGCGTGAGATGTGTTTCATCTGGTGCTGCATGACCATGTCTACCATGCCGCCGTCGTCCAGGTCGTTGAAGTCACCAGCCACGACGATGCTCGCCTCGGGCGAGGTGTTGTGGATGGAGTCGATGGCATCCACGATGCGCTGAGCCACACGTAAGCGATAGGGCTGTGTTGCCTTGGCACCACTCACGCGGCTTGGTGCGTGCACGACGAACACATGGAGTGTGTCTGTCACTCCTGTCAGCCCTTTTGCGTAAAGAATGTCGCGTGTGTAATGCTTTCCCTGAGGTGGTGTGACGCGCATGGCATGACTATCGATTAAGCGGAAGGAGAACGGAGAATAGAGCAAAGCCACGTCGATGCCGCGCTCATCATCCGAGTTGGTCATCACATACTGATAACCAGCGTTGCGAAGTGGGGAGCGTGTGGTGAGGTCGTGCATCACGCTGTCGTTCTCCACCTCGGTCAATGCCACAAGGTCGGGGAGAGTCCATTCTTCGCCATCTCCACCACATGCGATGATTTCCTGGGCGATGCCGTTCACCTTTCGCCAATATTTACCCTTATCCCATTTGCGAGGGCTGGCGGGCAGGAACTCATTGTCGTTCCTCCCCTCGTCGTGTGTGTAGTCGAAGAGGTTCTCGCAGTTGAGTTCAACCAACGTGAACAGGGAGGCTAAAAGTAGGCCGAGCATGGTGGATGGTTTTTCGTAGGGATGTGTCTTGTGCCCACCTGGCAGGAGCAAGCGGTCAACTTCAAGTATTCAGGATACCAGAACAAATAAATGGTAGTAGAACAAAAAAATGGTAGTAAAAAACCTCCCTGCGTGTTTTCCACGCAGGGAGGTTGAATATTAGTGTGATGGTTATTATTCACTCCAGACACCCTTTTTGGCATCACCGCCACCACCGTTGTCTTCACCACCCCATCCGATGCCGGTTTCATCATCACCGACGATACCATTGGGGTCATTGGGGTCAACAACAGGATTGGTGTCTGCCATGATGGCCTCAATCTTCATTACTCTCACTTTGCAAGTGGGGTTGATATATGTCTTTTTCATTTCTATATATGTTTATTAATTGTTAGACAAGTTATTTGACAACCACTTTCTTGTTGTTCACGATGTAGACGCCTCTTGGCAGCTTGCTCATCACGTTCTCAGCCTTGCCCATATATGTGCCGTTCACGTTGTAAACGTCGCCGGTGAGATACTCTTGGCCGTTGATATAGAGACCGTCGATAGCAGTAGCCTCATCGTTAACTATGAAGGTAATGTTAGCACCTTCTCCTTCGCCGCCATATACATACTCAGCAATGTTGAAGTAAGCACGGAATGCGTTGATGGTGGAATTGCCAGTTGAGACATAGAACTTGTTGTCGCGGAGGAGGAAGAAGTCCTCAGGAACCTTGGTGTTGCCTTGCATAGTGCCATACATGGTAGCAAACACAACCCTCTTACTGCCTCTACCACCATTGTCATATTCAACGTAAGCGTTTTCGGGATCAGCATCAATTTCCACGTCCTTCACAGTGAACTCAGTAAGAGCATTCTCCGACTTGATGAGGTAAGGATAGTTGGCATCGATACCATCAGCAGGATCAAGTTGTTCGAATTCCATCACATATTGTCCCAAATCATTCTTTTGGAACCGTATGAAGTCAGCCACCTTGGCGTTTGCGCCGAAGATTTCAACAAATTCTTCGCCAGAAATCGGGAACGGGAGAGTGAGTGTAGACCACACATCAGCCTTGACGGTGCGCTTGACAATCACGTCTTCTGAAGCTTTGGATGCCTCGGGCACGTGCCTGTCAGTATCAACAAGTACTCTTGGTCCGATGGGAACAACATTGAGAATCATGGTCTTCGGATCCACGTGGTAGGACGCTCCGGTCTTCATATCGGCGAGCTCGCAGTGAGTGGTTGTGAAAGGATATTCACCTTCAGCGATATTCTCATCACTTTCCACCAAGAAGCAGAACAGCTCAATGTCCTTACCAGCAGGTATGCTAGTAGTTGCATTGGTCTGCACACCCAAGAACACGTTAGTTGGTTTAGCGTTGCCGTCGTCTCTTTCGTTGTAGTTCAGAGCCATGTCAGGGTTGTGCTCTGCAACTTCAGGACCCAATTCACTTTTCACAACCGTGAATCCATCAGGAATGGTAAGCTCCACTTGGAATCCTCTGAAATCCTGGTCTTCACCAGCAGAGTAGTAGAAAGTAATCCACTCAGAGTGGTTCGGCATGATGTCCGTCTTCTCTACCTTGTAGTAAATGTCACCTTTGCCAGGAATGGTTTGAGCCATCAAATTGCCAGTGAAGGCAAAGAGGCACATTGCAAAAAATAGTAGTTTCTTTTTCATATTGTATATGTTTATTGATAATAATGTGTCGTGACCTGTTGTGCTTGTAGTTTTAGGTAATATATAAGAAAAACGTTTTGCCTCGGTTCTTTTAAAACCTTTGGCGGTGCAAATATAAGAAAAAAATTTCATCCACCAATTTTTTTTCCCATTATTTTCACAAAAAAGTGAAAAAAAAGTTTTGAGTTGCCTATTTGGCTTATAAAAATGTGTTTTTTGTCATTCATCAGGAGGCATTGTCAATAGTCATCGCCTGGTATCAGTTTCGAGGTCTCGTTTCACATTTGCCCTGATTTTTGCCAGGTATGCAGCCATTCCGTCTGCGTCCTTGTTATCGATGATTTGAAGCAGTTCTTTCAGCTCGGTTCTTATCTGTGCCACCTGGTCGTGTGTGTATGGGTTGAAAAGTATTTCCTGGAGCAGGTAGTCGTCTTCCGTGAGCACTCCTTTTGCGATTCGCATATGCCTTTTGAATGTGGTACCGGGTGCATCCTGGTGTTTCATCACTGCAGCGAAGACGAAAGTGCTCACAAATGGTATGCTGAGTGAATAAGCCACGGTGCGGTCGTGCTCTTCAAAGGTGTACTCATAGATGTTGAGGTCTAGCCTTCTGTAGAGGTCCTTGAAGAAGATCCTTCCCATGTAGTCTCCCTCACTGATGATGATGGCATTCTCCTCGGAGAGTTGCTGTAGGTTGGCGAAAGTGGGTCCGAACATTGGGTGTGTGGAGACGTATCTCCTTCCCGACTTCTCGTAATATTCCTTCAGTCCAGTCTTCACCGAAGCGATGTCGCTGATGATGCAGTCGTCGGGTAGGCATGGTGTCACTTCGTCGAATGCCGGGATGGTGTATTTCACTGTGACGGCGTTGATGACCAGTTCAGGTCTGAAGGCTTCAATCTCTTCCAGTTTGGTGAACCGTTGTGTGTTGTATGTGAACCTCATTCGTCGCGGGTCTTTCTCATAGACAGCGGTCTCATGCTCGAAACTAAGCAGGTCGAGGAAGAAACTCCCCATTTTCCCTGCTCCCATTACCAATATTCTCATTGTCTCTTGTTTATTTATTTTGATGTTTGCGGAATTTCGGCATAACGGTATAACGGATTTTCGGTATAACGGTATAACGGTATCCCGAAATTCTAAATATCTTCTTCCATTTTCAATCTTTTCGGCTAAGTATTTCCATCTGTTGCCTGACGCTCTCCTCGTGTACGTTTTCGAAGACTTTCTTCACGAAGTCGGACCCCATGCCGCATAGAGCTCCTTGTGCGCCTCTCTTGTCGAGTATTTCTCCGTATCTGGTGGGTTGCAGCACGGTCATGTTGTGCTCCTTCTTGTATTGTCCTATTTCTCGGCATACTCGCATTCTTTTGGCGAGGAGGTCCATCAGTTGGTTGTCCAGTTCGTCGATTTGCTTGCGTAGTTCGTGAATGCCCTCCGTTGTGACTTTCTCGTCTCGAATGACGAGCAGTGAGAGGATATAGTCGAGGATGTCGGGTGTGACTTGCTGCTTGGCGTCGCTCCATGCCCTGTCGGGGTCGCAGTGAGACTCAACGAGCAGTCCGTCGAATCCGAGGTCCATCGCCTGCTGGCATAGTGGTGCGACGAGTTCCCTCCTTCCTCCGATGTGGCTAGGGTCGCAGATGATGGGTAGGTTGGGGATGCGTCTCCTCAATTCGATTGGAATCTGCCACATGGGGAGGTTTCGGTAAATTTTCTTGTCATAGCTAGAGAATCCCCTGTGCACGGCGGCAAGTTTTTTGACACCAGCTTGGTTGATGCGTTCCAAGGCCCCGATCCACAGTTCGAGGTCAGGGTTGACGGGGTTTTTCACCAGTACGGGTTTTTCCACGCCTTTTAGGGAGTCGGCGAGAGCTTGCATGGCGAAGGGGTTGGCAGATGTGCGTGCTCCAATCCAAAGGATGTCGATATCATATTCAAGTGCAATCCTAACATGCTCAGGTGTAGCCACTTCGGTTGCGACGAGCATACCGGTCTCATTCTTCACGCGTTTGAGCCACGGCATAGCTTTTTCTCCCTGCCCTTCGAATCCTCCGGGTTTTGTTCTTGGTTTCCATACTCCTGCCCTGAACATATGGCATCCTTTCAAGGCCAGTTGTGTTGCAGTTGTCATCACTTGCTCTTCGGTTTCAGCCGAGCATGGTCCTGCGATTACTATTGGGCGTTCATGGTCGCTGGGGAGGTGTAGTGGTTGTAGATTGAGTTCCATTGTTTTTTATTTTTGGTGGGATGTTGTGGTGGTGATATGTCAGAGTGTGTTTTGTATTCTTTCGAGGGCCTCTTTCATCTTCTCTTCCTTTGCGCAGAGGGAGATGCGGATGTATCGTTTTCCGTTGGAACCGAAGATGAATCCCGGCGTGATGAAGACCCTTGCCTTATGTAGCACACGTTCGGTGAGTTGCTCCACGTCGTCGTATTTGTCGGGTATTTTTCCCCAGAGGAACATGCCCACCTGCCTTGGGTCGAAGGTGCATTTGAGAGTTCTCATGATGTCCTCAGCGATGGCTCTTCGTCGTGTGTAGACGACTCTGTTGTATTCTTGATGCCATTCGTCGTCGTTGGCGTATGCTTGAGCAGCTGCGAGTTGTATGCCACGGAAAGTTCCGCTGTCGATGTTGCTTTTCACCTTGAGTATCCATGAGATGAAGGTAGCGTTGGTGGCGCATAGTCCCACGCGCCATCCCGGCATGTTGTGGCTCTTGCTCATGGAGTTGAACTCAATGCAGCATTCCTTTGCCCCCTCCACTTGCAGCAGCGATTTTGGGTTCTGGTTGAGAATGAAAGAATAAGGGTTGTCGTTGACGACGACGATGCCCTTTCTCCTTGCGAAATCGACGAGCCTTTCATAGGTTTCCATCCTGGCGTCGCCTCCAGTAGGCATGTTGGGGTAGTTGGTCCACATCAGTTTCACTCCTTCGAGGTCCATTTGCTCCAGTTCGTCGAAGTCGGGTTGCCATGCGTTGTCCTCCCTGAGGTTGTAGTTGACGATTCTTGCGCCGAGTATTTTGCTCAGCGATGTGTATGTGGGATATCCTGGATTTGGCACCAGGACTCCGTCTCCTGGGTTGACGAAAGCCAGCGTGACGTGGAGTATTCCTTCCTTGCTTCCGATGAGGGGTAGTATCTCTGTTGCGGGTTCGAGAGTCACGCCATACCACCTTTTATAAAAAGATGCCATTGCCTGTCTCAGTTCCGGCGTACCCATGGTGGGTTGGTATCCGTGTGCGTCGTGGCGTCGTGCCACTTGGCAGAGGGTTTCGATGGTTTCTTCCGACGGTGGCATGTCGGGGCTTCCTATGGCCAGGCTGATGATGTCGCGCCCTTCCGCGTTGAGCCGAGCCACCTCCTTCAGTTTCCGGCTGAAATAATACTCCTGCACCAGGCTGAGCCGTTCTGCCGGGACGATGTTAACTGGTTTGTCTTCCTGTTTCATATTCTCCTAAAATTTTCAGTTCTTTGGTCAGTGGGGTGATGGCGTCGATGCTCTGTCTGTAGCGAGTGATGTTGTTATATGTGACATCCACATAGAAGAGGTATTCCCATTCGTGGCCGATGATGGGCAGCGACTGTATTTTAGTCATATTGATATTGTAGAAGGAGAGGATGGTGAGCACCTTCGAGAGCGACCCTTCCTCGTGAGGGAGCGAGAAGACGATGCTCGACTTGTTAGACTTCTCCAATGAGCGTAGGAAGTCGGCCTTCCTTGGGTCGCACACCACGAGGAATCGTGTGAAGTTGTGCTTGTTATCCTCGATGGAGTCCTCGAGGACCTTCATGCCGTACAGCCTTGCAGCCTCGGCATGGCAGATGGCTGCCTTCCCTCTCAGTTGGCGGGCCATTATTTCCTCGGCCGCCCCAGCCGTGTCCTCGGTCTCCACTGCTTTGAGCGTGGGATGCTTGGCGAGGAACTGCCTGCACTGCATCAGCGCGACGGGGTGTGAATGTATCTCGTCGAGGCTGTCCCAGTCGTCTTCGGGCAGGCAACAGATGCAGTGCTTGATGTGCAACTTGTGCTCTCCCACCACCGTTGTTCCGGAGTCGCGCAACAACTCATAATTGTGCAGCAAGCTTCCGGCGATGGTGTTCTCTATGGCGGTGAGGCCGATGATTGTGGGGTCGATGCGTATATTTTCATAGACCTCCTCAAATGTTGAGCAGCAGATGATTTGCATTTGCTCTCCCTCGAAAAACAGATGGGCGGCGATGTCGTGGAACGACCCTATGCGGCCCTGTATGGCGATTCTCTTCATATCGTTGTTTTTACACCCTTCCTATTTGCAGCGTTGATGGAATGCCGCTTTATAAAACAAACAATCCCGCCTCTTGTTTGAAGCGGGAAACTAAGCAGGCCTCTGGCCTTTTAGGAGTGATATCGGAATCTACACGCAATTTCCCGCTTCGCAACAGTTTGCAAAGTAGAGGTAAAAGTAATAATATGCGCTGAGACTTCTCATTTTGTCACTCTTTTGTTGTTGTGGGTGCAAAATTATAACTTTTTCTTGACTTTCAAAAACATTTTGCCGTTTTTTTTTACGAAAATGTGTTTTTGCGTCTTTGTTGTATGATGCCGCTCACTCATGGGATGTAGCAGAGCATGGATTTACATTACCTTATCTATATAAATAATATGATTCATATATTAATAATATGGAAACCATAGAGCCTTATATGGGTATAGACGTCCAAATCTCCTTTTTCATTTTTCAAAGTATTTTTAATTTTTTTTCGCATGCGAGATGTTTTTCTTATAATGGAATTGTTGTACTTTTGCAGCGACCACCATTATTTTACGTTGCGTTACAAAGAAAACCAAAGCGCAGGATGGTGTCACTTAAGTTTACTTGAAAGAAAGGAGAATTGGAAATGAGAAGATTGATTACAATGTTGCTGCTTTCCTTGCTGACCTATTTTGGGGCAAGTGCGCAGATGACAAAAAAGCCCACCGGCACAGGTCCGTTCAAGGAGCGCGTGACAAATTTATGGCATCTGTCCAAAGATGCGATAAACGGTGTGGCCACCAAGGTTCAAGACAATTTTGAGACAGAAAACTCCGGTTTGCACCGGGTGAACGGCAAGTATTACATGCACTTGTATGACACCAACATCTACAAGGGCTCCGACAGTTCTGAATTGTGTGCCTTGTGCCGCAAAGAGTTTGAAGAGAAATACCCTGCCATGGTCATCAAGTCGGTAGTGATCCCCCAGCTGGACTGGGCCACCACCACCGTTGAGGTCGACGGGCAGGTGGAAGGATATGCCCAGACTCTTTATTGCTACATCATCGCGAAGGATGGCAATGAGGGTTATGTCAATGCGAAGTTTGTCTTCGAGCGTCAAAAGAAAGTGGGCGATGCCACTATGAACAACCTTGTGAAATGGCCCCTGTGGATACGCACCGACGTACTCACCAACGAGGTCTACGGGAAGTTGCTCAAGAAATGAAACCATCCCCTGGCGCACCCGCCAGGGGAAACACTAATCTGTAAGTCAATGGGATTTCTGAAATCACTGTTCGGCGGCAAGGACGAAAGCCCCGAGGAGAAGAAAGAGAGAGAGGATGCACGCAATTTCGACGTGCTCAAGACCGATGGAGTGCGAGCCCTCCGCATGGGGCAGGGCGAACATGCCGTCAAGTGTTTCACCAAAGCCTTGGAAATCAAGGACGACCTGGAGACCCGCGACTATCTCTCGCAAGCCTTCATCCGCTGTGACAGGTTGCCTGAGGCAAGAAAGCAACTCGAGCTACTAGCAGATGCAGAGCCCGACAACGTCCGCATCCTGATGATGATGGCCAGGGTGGACTATATGATGGAAGACTACAACGCCATGGCCATGGTGTGCGAGAAAGCCACGCTTATCGACAACGAGAACGCCGAGGTGATGTTCCTCTATGCCAGGGCAATGAAAGGTCAGCGCGACTTGGTGAACGCCGTGGCGCTGTACACCAAGACCACCATGCTCAACGAGCAATTCGCCGACTCCTATCTCGAACGTGGGAGGCTCCTCCTGGAGATGGGCGACGTAGAAGGCGCCGCGGATGATGCCAACCACCTGATGGAGATAGTGCCAGACGCCGAAGAGGTGATGCTCTTCAAAGCCGAAGTCCTGGTGGTCCAAAAGCGTCAGGCAGATGCCATCGCGCTTTATGACAAGGCCATCGATGCCAATCCTTTCTGCATCGCTGCACTGAAAGGCCGGGGAGCATTGCGCCTCTCCATAGGCGACAAGGAAGGCGCGGAGAGCGACATGCGCCAACTCCTGGAGGTAGACCCCAGCGCACTCGACAACATCAACGGACAATTTGAGGGATGACCCCTTCATCACTTTGTTAGTACAAGGATTCCAGGAATCCCTTTATTCACCATAACCCCGAATATTCCATGAAGACAAGAAGCAGCGTCTATCAAATCGAGAAGGAGATGCCATGGCAAGACGCCGGTCCAGGCATCAAGAGGCAAATCATGGCCTATGACGGCCAGCTGATGATGGTAAAGGTGCAGTTTGAGACAGGTGCCATTGGTACGCCCCACACCCATTACCACAGCCAAGCCACCTATGTGGCAAGTGGAAGGTTCATGCTCACCATCGGCGAGAGCCGGCGCGAGCTAGGTCCCGGCGACGGCTATTATGTGGAACCCGACATTTTGCACGGATGCGAATGCCTGGAGGCAGGCGTACTCATCGACACCTTCAGTCCCATGCGCCAGGACTTCTTGTGAGTGAAGAGGCGGCATAAGCCTTTAGAGGCCATAGGGTCTTTAAGGTCCTTAGAGGCTTTAGGGTCTTTAAGGTCCTTAGAGGCTTTAGGGGTTTCCAATGGCAGTAAAGATGGTTTTTCAGACAAAAATCATTCAAGTAGGACGATAATTTCCATTTTTTTTTGTTTTTCTTCGATTTTGCCGTATATTTGCAATAAAATGCGAGACATGCGGCACAGAGAGGTGTTGCCTTTGTCCAAGGAATGCCCGCTCTTTCTCACATGACGTTATAAAACCTAATGGATTATGCAGACAAATTGCCATTTTTCGGTCTTCGTACACGAACAAGCCAAGATTTTGGGCGACAAACCCGTACTCACCTATCGAGAGTTTGGTAGCCGTGAGTGGAAGTCGGTGTCTTGGAACCAATTCTCCGACATCGTCAAGCAAGTGTCAAGCGCATTGCTCAACTTGGGTGTCAAGGTACAGGAAAACATCGGCGTATTCTCGCAAAACGCTGTGCAGTATCTATACACCGACTTCGGAGCCTTTGGCGTGAGGGCTGTCACCGTTCCATTCTATGCGACGAGCAGCGAAGAGCAAATCCGCTTCATGATAGCCGACGCCGAGGTGCGCATCCTCTTCGTCGGAGAGCAGGAACAATACGACAAGGCGCACCGCATATTCCCTCACTGCCCCTCTCTGGAACGCATCATCATCTTCGACAAGGCAGTAACCATGGTGCCAGGAGACCCCAACGCCATCTATTTCGACGACTTCCTCAAACTTGGCGAGAACCTTCCGCGGCAGACCGAGGTGGAGAAACGATGCCAGGATGCCAGGATGGACGACATCGCAAACATACTCTACACCAGCGGCACCACAGGCGACAGCAAGGGTGTCATCCTCACACACGGCCAATACCATGCCGCGATGGAGGCCAACCACAAGACTGTTCCCGTCGATGAAAAGGACGTGGTGATGAACTTCCTCCCCTACACCCATGTTTTTGAAAGGGGCTGGGCCATACTGTGCCTCACCGTTGGTGCCCGGCTCGTCATCAACACCTATCCCAAGGAGATACAAGAAACGCTTCGTGAGATACACCCCACCTGCATGAGTTCCGTGCCCCGCTTCTGGGAGAAAGTCTTCGTTGGCGTGAAGGCGAAAGTGGAAAAGTCAAGCGGCGCCAAGCGCGCTCTGTTCAACAAAGCCCTTTCCGTGGGCAGGCGATACAATGTGGAATACCTGAGCCACGGCAAGAGGCCCCCACTCCACTTGCAGATGGAGTATGCCTTCTTCAACAAGACCGTCTTCAACCTCATCAGGAAGGAACTAGGTTTGGAAAACGCGCATTTCTTCCCCACAGCGGGAGCCACCGTCTCACCAGAGGTGGAAGAGTTCATCCATTCCATCGGCATCAACATGATGGTGGGTTATGGACTCACCGAGAGCCTTGCAACCGTCTCCCACGACCATTACAACGCCCCATACACGATAGGTTCGGTGGGAAGGCCACTCGACTCCGTTGAGGTGAAGATAGGTGAGAACGACGAAATCCTGCTTCGTGGAGCCACCATTACGAAGGGTTATTACAAGCGAGAGGCCCTCACCGCCGCCGCTTTCGACGAGGAGGGTTTCTTCCGCACCGGCGATGCGGGATATATGAGAAACGGCGAACTATTCCTCAAGGAGCGCATCAAGGACCTCTTCAAAACCTCCAACGGCAAATACATCGCCCCTCAGATGATAGAGTCGAAAATGCTCGTTGATAAGTTCGTGGAGCAAATCGCAGTCATCGCCGACCAGCGGAAATTCGTCTCCGCCCTCATCGTACCCAATTTCGCACTTCTCGAGGAATACGCACGCGACAACGGCATCAAGACCGACAGCCAGGAGGCTCTATGCAAAAACCCAAGAATCATAGCCATGATGGCAGAGAGGATAGAAACCCTGCAGCAAGGACTTGCCAGCTACGAGCGCATCAAGCGTTTCACGCTCCTTTCCCAACCTTTCAGCATGGAAAATGGTGAACTGACAAACACCTTGAAAATCAGGCGAAACGTCCTTCTCAAAAACTACGCCTCGGAGATAGAGGCCATGTACCAAGAGTGAACGAAACAAAGAAAGGTGCTTGAATACTAACATACTTTGTAGAACCCAGCGAAAATGATAACCAGCGACCAACTGAAGGATGTGCTAGAGCGTGCCGACGCTTTGCACAAATACCTTGAGATAGACAAGAAGAAGATAGAATACGAAGAGGAAGACTTGCGCACCCAGGCACCCGACTTCTGGGACGACCCGAAGCGTGCCCAAGAGCAGATGAAGAAGGTGAAGGGCATCAAGAAATGGCTCGACGGCTACAAGGACGTCCGCGACAAGGCCGACGAGCTGCAGTTAGCCTTTGACTTCTATCACGACGACATGGTCACCGAGGACGAGGTGGACAACGACTACGCCCTTGCCGTGAAAGCCATCGAAGAACTAGAACTTCGCAACATGCTTCGGCAGAAGGAAGACCCCATGGACTGCGTACTCAAGATCAACAGCGGCGCAGGAGGCACCGAGAGCCAGGACTGGGCCCAGATGCTCATGCGCATGTACATGCGTTGGGCGGAGGCCCATGGTCACAAGGTGACAGTGAGCAACTTGCAGGACGGCGACGAGGCCGGCATCAAGAGTGTCACCATGGAGATAGAGGGTGGCGACAGCGCTTATGGCTTCCTCAAGAGTGAGAGCGGCGTTCACCGCCTGGTGAGGGTCTCACCCTTCAACGCCCAAGGTAAGCGGATGACCAGTTTCGCCAGCGTTTTCGTCTCACCGCTCGTCGATGACACCATAGAGGTGTATGTCGACCCCTCGAAAGTGTCGTGGGACCTCTTCAGGAGCGGAGGTGCAGGAGGCCAGAACGTCAACAAGGTTGAGACGGGCGTGCGCCTGAGATACCAATATGTTGACCCAGACACGGGCGAGGAGGAGGAAATCCTCATAGAGAACACGGAGAGCCGCAAGCAGTTGGAAAACCGCAACAATGCCATGCGACTCCTCAAGTCGCAACTCTACGACCGCGCCATGAAGAAACGCCTTGAAGCTCAAGCAAAGATCGAGGCAGGTAAGAAAAAAATCGAGTGGGGCAGCCAAATCAGAAGTTATGTTTTCGACGACCGTCGTGTAAAAGACCATCGCACCAATTACCAGACCACCGACGTCGACGGCGTTATGGACGGGAAAATCGATGGTTTCATCAAGGCTTACCTTATGGAATTCCCCGTGAATGAAGAGCAGTAAGTGGAAGGAAATGAAATCAAGAAACAACCATAAAAACAACAACAATCATGTCAAAAAAAATTAACAAGAAACGTCAAGCTTACGTTGAGAAACAAGAGAAACAAGGACAGAAGGTAGTGCTATGGATCATGGTGGCTTTGATCATCCTGGCCCTTGCCTATGCTTTCTACTTCATTACAGTCATGAATTGACCTCGTTAAGATATGAGTGGATATGAAATAGAAAGGAAGTTTCTCGTTTACAAGGACAGGGACTTCAAAAGTCGTGCCTACTCGTCCAGTCGTATCAAGCAAGGCTACATCCCGGCGAAGGGAGCAACAGTGAGGGTGCGCATCAGAGATGACAAGGGATACCTCACCATCAAGGCACCCTCTGTAGATGGAGGGCTGAAGCGATACGAGTTTGAGAAGGAGATCACACTCGAGGAGGCAGAGCAGTTGTTCCACCTTTGCGAGCCTGGCGTCATCGACAAGACCCGCTACTTGGTAAAGAGTGGCAACCATGTCTTCGAGGTGGACGAGTTCTATGGCGACAATGAGGGTTTGGTGATAGCCGAGGTTGAGTTGGGTAGCGAGGATGAGTCCTTTGAGAAGCCCGACTTCATCGGCATCGAGGTGACACGCGACGGTCGCTTCACCAACAAGAACTTGCGTGTGATACCGTATGTCATCTGGCGCGGTTCCGTGCCCGAAGAATTCCGATAAGCAGCGCCAACGTGACTCCTGTTGCGTTGGCGGCAAAGTCGAGCCATTCCCCACTGCGACGTCCTGCCGTGCAAGTGGCTTGCAAGACCTCTATAACACCGCTCATCACGATGGGCGCCCCCCATGCCAACATCAGCACCTTGCACCACTCCACACGGTGGTGACGGCGCAGGTATTCCTCCCAGATGACGGAACAGGTGAGCAGATACATCGCGATGTGCGTCCATTTGTCTATGAACGCCACATCGTCCAACGGAGTCTCTGGCGGCGTGAAAAAGCACAGACACCAGATGACGGCAATCAGCATGCATGAAAACGGGTAGTGGGTGACCAGGTGTATGAGGTATCGCATCTTTGTTGATAATGAACATGCAAAAGTAATGTTTTTTATTGAAAATTGAAGATTGAAGATTGAAAATTGGCCTGCGGCCGAAGTTGCTCACGCTTGGCAGACTCCAAGCAAGCTTAGCCTGCCCTCGCTTAATCGCAACTTTGAAGATTGGGGAGTGACTTCACTAACTTCTTTAACTTCTATGACTTCGAATAAGACAAGTCTTTAGTTTACAAGGGTAGGATATGTCGAAAGCAACAGAAAGAGCCAGTTTTGGCAGCAAGTTGGGCGTGGTGCTGGCCACGGCGGGTTCCGCCGTTGGTTTGGGCAACATATGGCGCTTCCCATACATGACAGGTGAGAACGGCGGTGCCGCCTTCATCATCATCTACATCGTCTGCGTGCTCATGCTGGGCATACCTTGCATGGTGAGCGAATTCATCATCGGGCGCCATGGTGCAGCCAACACTGCGAGAGCCTACGACCGTATGGCCGGTGGCAGTCCATGGAAATGCGTGGGCTACCTCGGCGTACTGACAGGATTCCTCATCTCCGGATACTATGCTGTGGTGTCAGGATGGTGCCTGCAGTATGTCTTCGGCTCTGCAGTGGGAACACTCAACGGAGACGCCTCACACGTGACGAATTATTTCAAGGATTTCTCTTCCCACCCGGTGAAGCCCATCATCACCACAGTAGCTTTCCTCGCCATCACCCATCTCATCATTGTCCGTGGCGTACGCAATGGCATAGAAAAGATGTCAAAGTTGATGATGCCCCTTTTGTTCATCCTTCTGCTGGTGCTAGTAGTGGCATCGTGCCTTCTCCCCGGTGCAGGCAAGGGCATCACCTTCCTTTTCAAGCCCGACTTCGGAAAGGTGGACAGGGGTGTGTTTCTGGGCGCCTTGGGACAGTCGTTCTATTCCCTCAGCATTGCCATGGGATGCATCTGCACCTACGCCTCCTATTTCTCTCGACATACCAACCTCTTCAAGTCGGCATTGCAAATCAGCGTTGTAGACTGCATGGTGGCCATCCTCGCCGGACTGATGATTTTCCCCGCAGCATTCTCCGTTGGCGTGGCCCCCGACTCAGGAGCCTCCCTTGTGTTCATCACCCTGCCCAATGTTTTCCAACAAGCCTTCGCATCCATACCTGTGCTTGGTGTCGTAGTGTCAGTGCTGTTCTATGTCCTGCTCTCCGTGGCGGCTCTCACGTCGCTCATCTCCCTCCATGAAGTGAGCACCGCCTTCCTCCAGGAAGAGATGAAGGTGTCGCGTTCGAAGGCAGCGGTTCTGGTTACAGTCGCCTGCATGGTGATGGGGGTGTTTTGTTCGCTATCCTTGGGCGCCTGGGATGTGCTGAGCCTCTTCGGCAAGCCTCTGTTCGACATCTTCGACTACGTCACCGGTCAAATCTTCCTGCCCATCGGCGGTCTGCTCACTTGCATCTTCCTTGGATGGGTGGCCCCGAAACAGGTTGTTCGTGACGAGTTCACCAACTGGGGCACGCTGAAAGGCACCTTCTTCCAGTTGTATCTCTTCTGCGTGCGTTTCATCTGCCCGTTGAGCATCCTGCTCATCTTCCTTCACCAACTGGGTCTCATCTAATCATTTGCGGATATGACGAAGCACGAACATACAAGGGGAAGCTTCGGTTCGAAGATGGGCATCATCCTCGCCACGGCGGGTTCCGCCGTGGGTTTAGGCAACATCTGGCGTTTTCCCTATATGACAGGGATGAACGGAGGTGCCGCCTTCATACTCATCTATTTCTTCTGCGTTTTCATCCTAGGCATCTCCGGAATGGTGGCCGAGTTTGTCGTGGGGCGTCATTCTGGCTCCAACGCCGCCAAGGCATATGACAAGTTGGCCGGTCGCACCCCTTGGCGTGTCATCGGATACCTCGGCGTGGTCACCTCGATGATCATCCTCGGCTTCTATGCTGTCGTCGCCGGTTGGTGTCTGCAATACCTCCTGGCCTCCATAGTGGGCCATCTCGATGGTGACGCCGGCTATGTTCAGACTTATTTCCAAGACTTTTCCAGCAATCCGTGGAAGCCTGTGTTGTGGGCGGTGGCGTTCATCGTTGCCACCCATGTGGTGGTGGCACGCGGTGTGCGCAATGGCATAGAGAAAGCCTCCAAACTCCTCATGCCCACGCTTTTCGTGCTGCTGCTGGTCATCATCGTGGCATCGTGCATGCTACCTGGTGCGATGAAGGGTGTTCGCTTCCTCTTTCATCCCGACTTCTCCAAGGTCACACACAGCGTGTTTCTCGAGGCCTTAGGGCAGGCATTCTTCTCACTCAGCCTTGGTACTGCGTGTCTGTGCACCTACGCTTCTTATTTCAAGCGTGAGACGAATTTAGTGGGTTCGGCGGTTCAGATTGCGCTGATCGACTCCTTCATCGCCATCCTCGCCGGCCTGATGATTTTCCCCGCTGCATTCTCAGTGGGTGTCGCACCCGACTCGGGTCCTTCGCTCATCTTCATCACATTGCCCAATGTCTTCAACGAGGCGTTCGCCACCATGCCGGCACTGGGCTATGTCATCTCCATTCTTTTCTATGCGTTGCTTGCCCTGGCCGCCCTCACTTCCACCATCTCCATGCATGAGATTGGGACAGCGTTCTTCCATGAGGAACTGCATATCTCGCGCAATGCCGGGGCGTGGGTTGTCACTATCTGCTGCAGTGTCATCGCCGTTTTCTGTTCGCTTTCACAAGGCATGTTGTCTTCAGCCAAGGTGATGGGGATGAACATCCTCGATGCGTGCGATGCATTGACGGCCCAGGTGTTGCTTCCATTAGGCTCTCTGCTCACCTGCCTCTTCGTGGGATGGTATGTTCCAAGGAAGGTGGTGCGTGACCAAGTTACCAATTGGGACTCTTTGCCGGCCACGGTCTACAAGATCTTCCTCTTCTTCGTGCGCTTCGTATGCCCCATCTGCATCATTGCAGTGTTCCTGCATCAATTAGGAGTGGTGTAACTGGAGTTGAAGGGGAGGGTTAAATAATTAATAATTAATAATTTATAATTTATAATTATCAAGAGGAGTTAAAGGGGCATATGTTCACTTTTGGGAGGCATATGTTTACTTGTAGTTCCATTTTTACTTGGTTGACTTTTTACGAGTCCCTACACCACATATCACTATTTTTCAATATTGTAAAAGTCATATACCTGTTTTCACCATGTTCAAGGAATTCTTCTATTTTCCCAAGTCCGACCGCAAGGCCATCCTTGTTGCCCTGACCGTAGCAGTGGCAGCCGTTGTTGGCATCTGGCTTGTGGGAAAGAGCAATGATGCCACTGAGGGCGGTGAACCTGTCGGTGAAGATGATGTGAATGTGGAAGTTGCCGCCCGCCAAGATGCCGAAGGGTTTGCCGTTGAAGGGCGGGAGGTGAGACTTGCGCCTTTCGACCCCAATCTTGCAGACAGTGCGCAGTTACTCTCCTTGGGGCTTCAACCTTGGCAAGTGAAGAACATCCTGAAATACAGGGCAAAGGGTGGAGTGTTTCGCCAACCGACAGACTTCGCCAGGGTGTATGGGCTTACGGTGAAGCAATACCGGGAACTGGAGCCCTATATCCACATCTCCCCCGATTTCCGTCCCGCCGCCGACGTTTATGGGAACCAGTCTCATAGTCAAAGCTACCCGTCAAGGGGTGGCTATACCCAGAGGAGCGGTTCCTCTTCCGGCTACACGTCGAGTGCCCGTGGGGCAGACGATGCCACGCCCTCCTACACGAGAGACACCTTGATGTACCCTGTCAAACTCAAGGCGGGGGAGCACCTCGACCTCAATCGGGCAGACACCACGACACTCAAGAAAGTGCCGGGCATTGGTAGTTATTATGCCCGGAAAGTAGTGGCCTACAGGGAAAGTCTGGGAGGATTCTGCTCCATCAACCAACTTATGGAAATCGAGGGTTTCCCTCAGGAGGCCACCAACTTCTTCGTACTTCAACCGTCGGATGTGAGGAAACTCAATGTCAACCATCTCACACTTGCACAACTGCGCAAGCATCCTTATATCAATTTTTATATGGCAAAAGCCATCGTCGACCGCGTCAGGCTCAAGGGACCGCTCCATTCACTCGACGAGCTCTCCCTCCTACCCGACTTCACACCAGAGGTCATCAGCAAGTTAGCCCCCTACGTGGAGTTTTAGAAATGAAAAAACCGCCACCTTTCCTCACGGGTCGGCGACGGCCATTCCTAAAACATCTTTTGTTCAAACCTTTACTTACACTTATTGCAATGCTGATTCCAACTACAAATATATAACGGAAATCAAAAATCTATCACCTATGTTGGGTTAAATTTTGTTAATTTTGTAACATAAAGGATATAACTCCTCATTTTCAGTGGATTGAAACACTGATTTCACTATTAGGATGTCCAATTTGTTGTATCGACTGTTAATCAAAGCCCCCACCCCGCCCCTCCCCGGGGAGAGGATATGCGCACCGATTATTGAACGAAACCTCTTGGCAAAGAAAGCGAAACGTAATCTTTATGAAAAAACAGATTACAAAAAGGACACCTTATTTCACTATTCCTTGAAAAAATGCAGTTAAAAAAGTTCTGTGTGACAATCAATGTGGTTCTTGGAACTGCAACCGATATGGAAGCTGGTGAAACACTATGTGAGGATTGCAGGATTCGAACCTGCGCCAAACTGTTTAGAAGACAGTCACTCTATCCACTGAGTTAAATCCCCAAGAAATAGGTCGAGATTGTGGGACTCGAACCCACGGCCTACTGTTTAAGAGACAGCAGCTCTACCCAACTGAGCTAAATCCCGAATTGTTGGTGAGGATTGCAGGATTCGACCTGCGCCAAACTGTTTAGGAAACAGTGACTCTATCCACTGAGTTACCCCCCATGATATTTGTCGAGATTGTGGGACTCGAACCCACGCCCTACTGTTTAAGAGACAGCAGCTCTACCCAACTGAGCTAAATCCCGAATTAAATCCATCCTTTATCATATTGAGCATCGTATCAGATTCGAACTGACCTCTGGAGAATGGCGATCTCCTTATGCTTTCCACTACACCAACGATGCAACTTTTCTTTTGTGGCGGGAACAGATGGAATCGAACCATCACCAGGTGGTTAACAGCCACCCGCTCGACCTTCGAGCTATATTCCCTTCTATTCTTTCTGACTCACTTGTCAGGCTTTGTTTTCTTTTTCCGATGCAAAGGTACGCAGGTGCTCCGCAGAGTATTTGCGTAGCGGAAAAAATCAAAAAAAAGTGTGTTTTTTCTTCACTTCCTTATGAAAAAGAGAAATCCGTGGTACACCCAAAGCCTTATTATTAAAAATGACACTATTGAGAATCAGTAAGTTAATCGGACAACGGGCGCAATGTGAATGAAATAATGTATTTTTGAAAAAGCAGAGAGGATTCAATAGGTAAAAAAAGCATCGCCAAAAACTTGGCGATGCAATGTGAAATATAGCGTTGTCATTTGGGACTTCATTTTGGGTGCCCAATTCGGTGCTTCAATTATTATTTTTCTTCATTCTTCCATTTTCAAAGCCCTTGTTGTGTTTTTCCATCAACTTGTGCAAGTTGCCGAAGATGAGGTCGCGCCTTTCCTTTTCCAAGTAGTTCAATTGGTCTGTGGGATAATTTTCCGGATAGATGGTGAACACGTTTTTTCCAGAAAGGAAAGGTCTTGAGAGCCATGTCAAATCGTATGAGCAATCAACCATTTTCGTACCGCTCTCTGTTTTCTCCAGGGTTAGTTTGACGATGATTCCGCCGTTTGTGGGAGATGGTGTCTGTGCAGAGATGAAATTACCGAGGGAGAAAGCCACCAGGTGTCGCCCCCCGTTGAAAGTTCTCACTTCCAACGGTTGCACCACATGTGGGTGGCAGAAGAGTACGTGGTCCACCCCTTTGTCGAAGAGCCATTGTGCCATGTCTTCCTGCAATTGGCTTTGGATTGTTTCGTATTCAAACCCCGTGTGTGGTAGTGCAATGATGACATCTGGTTTCATGGCCTTGGCTTTTTCGAGGTCTTTCGCAATGACGGCGGTATCGATGAAGTTGACGACAAGAGGTGGTGGCACATGTTTTGTATATTTGACTGTTTTCTTTATCTCATGCCCTTCAATGTCGTTGGTGCCATAGCAGAAGTTAAGCAGACACAGTTTTATGCCGTTCTTCTCCACGAGCAGCGGGTAGTTTTGTTCGCGTTCTTCCGAGTTGCGGTAGGAGCCAAGGCGCAAAAGTTGTGCTTTGTCGATGATGTCCAGGGTTCTCAGTGCCCCCTCCAATCCCGTGTCCATGGTATGGTTGTTGCTGGTGGTCACGATGTCGAAACCACAGTCCTTAATGGCATCCATCCATTCGTCAGGCGAACTGAAGCGAGGAAAGCCGACATAGGGTTTGCCTCCAAAAGTAGTCTCCAAGTTAGCGACGGCAAGGTCGGCACCACTGATTTCCGGTTTCACCAAGTCGAAGACTCCGGAATAGTCAAACCTGTCCGAGTCGCGCATGGCCGACTTGATTTGGTCTTCTTGCTGCATGATGTCTCCAACAAACACCAATGTCAGTTGGCTGCCCTTCACAGGCAAGGGCTGCCCTTGTCTTTTTTCTTCGGCAGTGTTGTCACCTTCCATTTTCCTGCAACCAGCCACGATGATGACAGGGAGGCATGCCAATAACAAGTGGAAAAATATACTACGTATTTTCATTTTCATTTTCAATTGTCCACAATCATTTGAATCAAAGACAGTAGCGAGAGCCTTGCAGCATGTCGGTTTTAGCCTCCAAGCACTTAGCCACGGTGCAATTTCTCAAATGACGGTGTAAAGATAATGATAATTTTTCAGATTATCTAATAATCGGTTTTTTTTCACTAAATAATAGCTTTTTGGTCACATAATCGGATTTTTTCACTAACTTTGAAGCGTTTTTCAACAATGAGCATTGACAATGGAACAGGAAAGACGCTATCCAGTAGGCATACAGACCTTCTCACGGTTGAGAAGTGAAGGTTATGTATATATCGACAAGACCGACCTGATATGGAAGATGACAAGAGTAAGCCCCTTCATCTTCCTGAGTCGTCCTCGCCGGTTTGGCAAGTCGCTGCTCACCACCACGTTGTGCTCGTTCTTCAGGGGCGAGCGCGAACTCTTCGAGGGGTTGAAGGTGATGGCGCTGGAGAAGGAGTGGAAACGCTACCCTGTGTTGCACATCGACGTGAGCATGGCCAAGGGACAGGAAAACAAGGAGGAATTGCGACGAGCATTGATGAGGCAATTGCTACCTCTTGCAGAAGTGTATGGCAACAACCCCATAGAAACCACTCCGGGAGCATTGTTTTCCGGCCTCATCCAACGTGCCTACAAACAGAC
>JAFWSS010000040.1 GCA_017524385.1 Prevotella sp. | reverse complement strand
CTTTTTAACAATGCTTCACATCCGACTTCTTCATCGAGGATGCCGACGAATGGCGTGGAGAAGCCTGGCGTATGATAAGGCAAAGGAGCGACCTCCATTTCTTCATGGTCACGAAACGGCCAGAAAGGATTTTGCAATGTCTGCCAGAGGATTGGGACAAAAGGTTACACTTCGGAGGGCGGGATTCGTTCAACGGATACGAAAACGTCACCATCTGCTGCACTATGGAGAACCAACGGCGTACGGACGAACGCCTGCCTGTTTTCCACGACTTGCCCATTCGCCACAAGGCCATTGTCTGTGAACCGCTGTTGGAGGCCATTGATTTCCGTGGTAGACTCGGTTCTTGGTGTGAACAGGTGACTGTCGGTGGCGAGTCCGGGCGTGACGCACGCATCCTCGATTACGCATGGGTGCTTGGCATTCGTGAGCAGTGCATGTCGGCCAATGTACCGTTCCACTTCAAGCAGACGGGGGCGCATTTCCGCAAGGATGGTCGTCTCTACAACATACCAAGAAAACTCCAGATGGCGCAAGCCCATCGAGCAGGAATAGATTTTGTCACAAACCTATAACTATAACATAAATAAGATGAAAAGTTTTAAATCAACAGCGTGGATTCTTCCACAACCCGTGCTGATTATCGGCACTTATGACAAGAACGGCAAACCCAATGCCATGAATGCAGCTTGGGGCGGACAGTGGGATATGCATGAAATCATCATATCACTTGGCGCTCATGCCACCACCGACAACCTCGCAGTGAATCCAGAATTCACCGTGGCATTTGCAACTACACAGGCGATGGTGGCTGCCGACTACGTGGGCATCGTGAGTGGGAGGAATACCCCCGACAAGATGGAGAAGACGGGATGGACCGTGGAGAAGGCGCCCAACGTAAACGCACCGGTTTTCAAAGAGTTGCCGATGACCCTTGAGTGTAGGGTGAAGCAGAAAATCGATGAGAGTGAGACTGGCTATTATCTTGTGGCTGAAATCGTGAACATTCTCTGTGATGAGGCTTTTCTAGCTGAGGACGGCAAGCCTGATGTGGAAAAGATGCAATTGATCACCTTCGACCCCGTACACCACACCTATATCCAACTGGGCAAGACCGTGGGCAAAGCTTTCGCCGACGGAAAGCAAATCAAGTAAGCTTTCCCCCACTGCCTAACGTCTAAGTATCTAAGGTCTAAGGCCTACCTAACGTCTAAAAACATGAACATAGAGGACTATCGGGAGTTTTGTCTTTCGCTTGGCGATGACGTGGATGAGAAAATGCCTTTTACATCCTTCCATCGTGCAAGTAGTGTGTTGGTCTTCTATGTGCATGGCCATATGTTTTCGTTTTTTGATTGCGATGACTTCAGCGTCATCACGTTGAAATGCCAGCCTGAATGCATCGAGGAACTTCGCGCCAACCACGATAGCATCGGAAAACCGCACAACATGTCGGACAAGCATTGGATTGGCGTCTGCCCCCAAACAGTTCCTGGCAACCTTCTTCGTGAATTGACACGAAACTCATACGAAATCGTCAAGGCAAAGTACAAATCTTGATTTGGCCAGAAGGTTGATTCCTTCTGGCCAAATAGGGATTTAAAGAATCAAGTGGATGCTTTATTTCTCTTCAACGATGGGATAGAGTTCGATGAACTCTCCTTGGTGACTCTGGCCGTCATTGATGAGTTCGGCCATTTTTTGGCCAACCGTCTCTATGTTATGGAAGCCAGGGAGACTCATGTTGCCGTTCAAGTCGGTCGTCGTTGGACCAGGATGGACGGAGAAGATTTCAATAGGTGTGTCTTGCTGTTGGAATTCTATCGCCATCACCCCCATCATTGCATTCTGGGCAGCCTTGCTGGCCACGTAGGCCAGGGGATGCCAGTAAGGACTGATTACCGATGGGACGGTAACGTTGACAATCCTTCCTTTGTTTTTACTGATCAGCGGAGCCAACGCCTTGGTGAGTGCGAAGGTGCCGATGAAGTTCACCTCGAGCGTTTCCCTGATGATGTCTATCTCAGAATGCAAACTGTCCACACTCATGTCGCCTGGAATGCCGGCGTTGTTCACCAGCAATGATGTTTCTGGATATTTCTCATTGATTTCCTTGGAAGCCTTGTCTACACTTGCGAGGTCGGATAACTCGATGTACACCCAGCCCGGAACGTCAATGCCCAATGTTTGCAATTCGCTGATGGCTTTCTCGGCACGTTCCTGATTGCGCGCACCAATGATGACTTTCCAACCACTAAGTCCCAAATACTTCGCTATCCCAAAGCCGATGCCTTTGTTGGCACCTGTTACAAAAACTGCCTTCATTCTTTATTTTTTTTCTTCTTGTATGATGATGGCAAAGGTACTACATATCAGCATTCTATGAAATAACACGATATGAGTAAAAGGCATACCATATGTGTGGTATTTTGACAGTTTTTTATGAGTACCTGTGGCAAATCATCACTGTTTCACGGCTTTTGGAGTCCAGTTTCTGAAAAAGCGCAATACTTTCTCTTGGTTGTAGCCCTGGCCCTCTTCCAAAAAACTTGAATCTTGGATGTGGAGTACCCTGCCTTCTTCATCAAGCACCACGAAAACAGGAAAACCGAAACGTGCCGGGTTGTTAAGACGCTCCAGCATCTTCTTGGCCAACAGCGTCTTTTCCTCTCCCTCGGACTTTTTGGGATTGTAGTTCACGTGGATGAAGACAAAGTTCTCATCTATGACATTGCCGATGACGTTGTCCTTCTTGATGAAATCTGCAAACCGCAGGCACCAAGGGCACCAGTTGCCACCCACTTGACAGATAACGAACTTGCCTTCCGACTTCGCTTTCATTACAGCTTGGTCGATTTGTTCGACAGGGTTGACATCCTCGTCATAGACTTTGGGCAATGCTGTTTGAGCGTTCGTCGTCAAGGCCAAGAGGAAGGCCAACAATGATAGTAATGTCTTTTTGCTCATTTTCCCGCGACAACTTCAATTTCCACCAATGCTCCTTTGGGTAATGTCTTTACGGCGACAGCCGACCGTGCGGGGTAGGGCTCTGTGAAAAACTCCGCATAAACAGCGTTCATTTCCGCAAAGTCTTTCATATCTGCCATGAATACCGTCGTCTTCAATACATCACTCATCATTAGGCCGGCTTCTTCAAGTATGGACTTCACATTTTGCAGTGCCTGGCGGGTTTGTTCCTTGATTCCTCCCTCGACAAAAGCACCTGTCGATGGGTCGATGGGAATCTGCCCGGAAGTGTAGACGAGATTCCCCACTTGGATGGCTTGGCTATAAGGTCCTATTGCAGATGGTGCCTTTGCCGTTTTAATCACTTTTTTCATCATCATGTATTTAGAAGAATTTGACAATTTCATCCAGACTCCTATGTGTGGGGCGTTTGGGGTCTTCCGCCCTATAGCCTAAGGAGATGACGGCCATCACGGCTTCGTTCTCCGGGATACTGAATAGTTCCCGCAGTTTGTCTGCATCACGCATGCCCATGATAAGGGTGTCGAAACCCATCGCCCTGGCTTTCAGGATAAGATAGCAGTTGCTTAAGCCATTGTCGTATGCACCCCATCCGTCGCCCACTTCATTGGTTTGTTCACCTTGGAAGAACCCAGACTTCCCGCGTTCATAGGTGGAGACGATGAGTACTGGAGCATTGGCAATTTTTTCCTTGTTTCCTCCAACGAGGTTTTGGACGGCTTCCAACTTCTCTTTGCTGATGGCCACATAATACTTCGTTGGTTGTGTGTTTGCCCAAGAAGGAGCGTCTTGGACAGCCGCTAATAATTCACGAACCTCTGCCTCTGTAATCTTCTTGGAAGCATCATAACTGCGGACGCTTCTACGAGAGGTTAACACTTCATCAAAAGACGATGATGAAGATGTGGCATTCTCATTGCTCTTTGAGCAACTTGCCAATGATAACAGTGCAATTAATGCACCAAGAAATACATGTTTTGTCATTCCTGATATTTTGTGAAGTTATACTTTTCCCTGAATTCTTTCTTCTTCTCGTCATCCAAGCTGTTGAAAAATGCTTTCCAGCCCGGACAGAAGTTGATGTGCCAACGCCAGAAGCAGCCCAACAGGGAATTGGGCTTCTGGTCATATCTTGCCCTCAACTTGCAATTCTCACAAAGGTGTGCCATAATCGATTGGAATTTTAAACCCAACTTTCTCAAATGAGGTGTGGAGCTCTACAGATGTAAATTGGCTGTAATACGAACCTACGTCCCTTTCTCTCCTCTTTATCTTCTGAAAGTTGAATGAATGTGAAACTTAAATTACTTATTATTTCTTCCATGCATTGACAACTTCGCCGATGTACATGGAGTGGATGCCGGCGGGGAAACGACTGTACATATTCTTGGGTATGTCGCTCTTGAATCCGTCTGGGTCGAAGGGTGCAGCATACATGGTCTTGCACTCTATCACCATGGTAGCCTCAATATAATAAGGTGTCCCATTCGCCGTGTATGCTGTATGCAACCCAAGTGCTTGGGCTTTGTCGCCGTCGCGGCCGCTTTTGGAGCCCATATAGTTTAAGACCTTGCTGTTCTCCACGTCAAACGACATCACTGTGAAATATTCCGAGTTGTCCATGAACTCCTTCGTGTAGCGTTTTTCAGCTACATAAACAGTGAGTGCTGGTCTTTGCCATAGCGTACCCACAGACCCCCAGCCGATGGTCATGGCGTTGCTCTTCTCCTTGTTGCCGGCTGCCAGCAACTGTGCTTCACGAAACCATTGGAATCCGTTGTCGCAGAATGACTCCACGACGTTGAATTTTTTGTAACCATGTTCTTCCTGGGCTATGGCAGGTGTGGCTGCTAACATCAACGCAGCCAAGAACACATAGATAACAATTTTCCTTTTCATCTTCTTATAGTCATTAAAAACACGTATGTCAATCTTCAATCTTCAATCTTCAATCTCAAATCTCAAATCTCAAACCTCAAATCTCCATTCTTCAATCTTCAATTTTCAATCTTCAATTGTTTCAGCATTCGGAGTTCCTGGTCGCTGACAGCGTAATCGTAGATGCGGAAATCGGCCACATCTGCCTGTGTCAGATATTTGTCTCCACGGAAAGGGGCACGCCCTATCCAACAGTTGGCTGGCGCTTCCTTGAATATCTCCGAGAGGATGGGCATGTTGTCGTTCCTGCCAATCAGTTTGCCATCCAGGAAGAGTTCGCCTTTGTGTCCCTGCTGCCTATAGAGTACGTGTACCCATTTGTTGCGCTTGGGTTGTCCTCCTTGCATGATGATCTCTTCGTGTTCATACCCGCCCGTGGAGGTTTCGAATCGCTGCTCGTTCAAGCGCATGGCCATGTATGGGCCTTCATTAGCGCTGTTCTCTGCCAGTTGGGAGAAAGCGAAAAGGAAATGTCCGTAGCCGTCGAGTTTGTTTTCCGAACCTACCTTGAACCAGACTGAGATGGAAAAGTCCTTGAGATCCTTGACAAGCATCCCTGTCTCTGAAGTGAGGTCGTAATAGCCGTTGTTAGCACCAAGATGGAGGATGTCGGGATTCCTCTCGTCTATCTTCGCATCGTGTCTCAGGTATTCTGGTTGCCAGGCGAAACGGTATTCAGCCCGCTGTGCCGTCTTTATCGATGGGGCGGGCAGGGCGGAAGTCATCTTGGCGGTAATCCGCTTGATATGGTCCTTCAGAATATGATAGGCTGGGCGTGCCATGGCTCCATGGTCGTAGCCTTGCATCTCGTAGAGCGTGACGTCTTTGTGTCCAACCAATTTCAGCATGCGCCAGAAATAGGCCTGTTCTTCGTAACGTCCGAAAAGTTCCAGTTCCCTGTCGCCGGAGATGATGATGATGGGTGGGGCATCAGGGCGGATGAAGGTCAGCGGGGCGTATTGGTCGATGGTGGGTTGCAAGGGTCCGATGCCTTGTTGCTTGCGCACGTTGTAATGGGTTACGCATTGGCCGCTGAAAGGTATGAGGGCTGCCAGGGAGTCGGCATCGACATCGTATTTGGCGAGCCATTTCTTGTCCAACCCGATCATGTCGAGCAAATAGCCTCCTGCCGAGTGGCCTGCGACGAAAATCTTGCGTTTGCAACCACCGTATTTCTCGATGTTCTTGTAGGTCCATGCCACGGCCGCAGCAGCATCGTCAAGGCATTGGTCGATGCTAGCTTTTGGGAGCAATCGATAATTGGCTGCTACAACGACAAGGCCGCTGTTCTTCAGTTCCGGGTCGATGTGCTTGTTGCCTCCTTCTATGCCTCCGCCGTGAAACCACACCACCACGGGTGCGTTTTTGCCGTTGGTGGGATAATAGACGTCGAGTTTGCAGCGCTCTTGGGCATAGGCATCAGACGATTCCGTGTATGGTATGTCATTGACCTGTTGATACTGCGCCATCGCGACGGACGTGCACAGCAGAAGTGCGAGGGTGAGAAAAATGTTTTTGTTCATATTCCTATCTGATATAATGTGTCTCTACTAATGGTTCTTGGATTTTCGGCGAACCAAACTCTTTCAATCCTAAATGGATGGCTTTGATGAGAAACGCCATGTTCATCCCCAGTTGGCGCATGGTTTGCATGCCTTCCTCGTCGCGTGTCACTTCACCAGGGTCGGTGCCATGTGCGATGCTCCAGTATTGCGAAGGGACCACAGGCATGTTCGTCTTCAAAAAATATTTGTTCAGCACGTCCATCGTGGCTGTGGCTCCACCACGACGAGCTATGCTCACAGAAGCACCCACCTTCATGCTCCAATCGGCGTGCAGGTTGGAATAGAAAAGCCTGTCGAGCAGTGACAGCAGCGTGCCGTTGGGTGATGCGAAATAGACGGGAGAACCGATGAGCAGGCCATCGGCTTCTTGCATCTTTTCAGAGATGGTGTTCACGATGTCGCCAAAGGCGCAACCCCCTGTCTCCCAACACTTGTTGCAGGCGATGCAGCCGTGTATCTGGAGATGTCCCACGTGAAGCCATTCCGTATAGATGCCTTGTTGCTGCAATGTGCGCTCCGCTTCGTGAAGGGCGGTCGACGTATTGCCATGGGCTTTCGGACTGCCATTGAGAATGATTACTTTGTAGTTCTTTCCCTTTTCTTCTTCAAGGGAAGAATCCATGCAAGGTCGGATTTGTTCTTTGGGATTGCCGATATTGTTCATGCCTGATTGCTTGTTTTTCCAATTTTCTCCATGGTCGATGTGCTATCGCTCATTTTCACCACGGGAAAGTCTCAGGGTTGTTGAGCACATTCGAACGCAGGTTCTGGTTGAGGGAACTGACCGACGCCATGTCTTCTTCGCTTAAGGTGAAAGACATGATTCCCAAATTCTCGGCAAAGTGGTTGGGCTTGGCGCGGGGGATGGTGATGAGTCCTTGTTGGACAATCCAGCGCAGCACGATTTGTGATGCTGTCTTTTGGTGTTTCTGGGCCAGTGACTGAAGTACGGGGTGACCCACCACGTCTATGTCGCCTTGCCCGAAAGGTCCCCATGCCTCCACCTGAATTTCTAATTTTCGGTTGTAAGCGATGTTCGCCTCTTGTGTCATTAGCGGATGAACCTCGATCTGGTTGATGACGGGGCGAATTGTTGCGTAACAAAGCAATTCATCCAAATGATGGCGGTTGAAATTGCTCACGCCGATGGAATGTACCTTTCCTTTTTTCACATATTCTTCCATCGTCAGCCATGTATCCTTTACGCAGTCCTTCACAGGCCAATGTATGAGTAGCAGGTCTATGTAGTCCGTCTTCAACTTGGAAAGGCTTTCGTCTATGGATAGCCTGACAGCCTCTCGTCCTTCACGCATGATGTTGGTGGCGACCTTTGTGGTGAGGAAGATGTCGTGCCGTGATACACCGCTATCGACGATGCCTTGTCCCACCTCCGCCTCGTTGTCATAGGCTTGCGCGGTATCTATATGGCGGAATCCGGCCTCCAATGCCAGGCGCACGTTCTGTCGTGCCGTCTCGCCCAATAGCGTCCAGGTGCCGACACCTATCTGCGGGATTTCAAAACCGTTGTTCAGTCTTATCGTCATCATTTGAGCACTGCTTTCACGTTGGTCACCATGTTCTTGTGTGCCTCGTCTTCTTTGGTGAGCGTCGAGGTGAGGGCGATGTCACCAGCCTTGTCGTTGGTGGAGAAGGTACCGGAATAGATGATGTCGCTGTCGAAAATCAGCGTGGCTTCGACGAACACCTTGTACGTTCCCTTGGGCACGGCCTTGCCTGCCTGGTCGGTGAAGTCCCATATGAAGGTCTGTGTGCCATCGGCTTGAGGAGTGGCTCCCGTGAAGGCATCCAATTGTTGGTCGGTTTGTTCTGCGGCTTTGGAGGATTTCACCCATGTGGGCACACAGGCGGGGCGCTTGACGTATCCACGCATGGGTTCCTCTCCGGGTCGGGTGCGTCCCTTGGTGGTGTATGAGGTGACGAAAAGCGTCTTCACGACATCGCCTTTGTCGTTTTCTATCCAAACGGCATACTGGTTCGACCCGGGCCCAGACTGACGTTGGTATTCGAAGGACACTTCAAGGCTCTTGGCTTTCCTTGCTTGGGTTTGTTCTTGTGCATCCGTTGACTTGATGCCAAGGACAATGACGGGTATTGCCAATAAAATGGCTGCAAGAATGGCGATAAACAACTTCTTTTGTCTCATTTTTTTCTATATTTTATTTGGGTTGATACGATAGTGGCTAAAATGTGGGTACAAATATAGCGAAAAGTCTTCAATATTTTGTATTTTTGCCGTGGAAATTCATAAGTTTTGTAAAGATTGCAGAACATGGGGACAGAAAAGGCCCCCAAAATGGGTGATAAAATCTTTCTTTCACCCATTCATGCATAAAATGAAACGATAAAACATGCCAAAAGAGAGAAACAAAGCAGACTCATATCGTGAGAAGGCATACGAAGGCGACACAAGGGCAATGAACAATCTTGGCGTCTGCTACGAGCGTGGCGTTGGTGTCAAAGTCAATCTACAACTGGCTTTCGAATGGTATATGAAGGCGGCTGTGTTGGGGGATGTCTATGGTTGTTTCAACGTCGGTGAGTGCTATTACCATGGAAAGGGTGTGGAACAGAGTGAAGAACAGGCGTTCTTGTGGTATATGAAGGCAGCAGAAAAGGGCGACATGCAGTCGCAGGTGAATGTTGCCAACGCCTATTACCTTGGACAAGGGGTTGAACAAGACCATCACAAGGCATTCCTTTGGTATCGCGAAGCCGCCTTTCAAGGCCATGTCCTAAGTCAGAAAAACTGCGGGGCGGCCTATTGGAATGGTGATGGCGTGGAGAAAAACTTGGTGGAGTGCGCCTTTTGGTATGAACTGGCAGCCAATGGTGGCGATGCCCAGGCGCAGTTTGCCATCGGATGGTTCCATATGACGGGCAACGGCGTCCCCGTAGATGAGAAAAAAGGCTTGAAGTGGATACGCAAAGCCACTTTCCAGGCTTACCAACCAGCCATAGACTATTGCAAAGAACACGGTTATAAATGGTATTGAAAAAGAGGAGGGTGCTTACATTATGGAAATGAACATGATCATCAGAGACGCAACACCGACCGATGTAAAGGCGATGCTCAACATCTATGCACCTTATGTGGAACATACGGCCATCACATTCGAGTATGACGTGCCTGCCTTGGAGGAGTTCCGCCATCGGCTGGAAAGTGTACAGACGAAATATCCTTGGATAGTGGCTGAGAAGGGTGGCCGTGTTCTAGGTTATGCTTATGCCAGTGCTTTCAAGGAGCGGGATGCCTATCAGTGGGCGGTGGAGACATCCATATATGTCAATGAGACAGTAAAACGGCAAGGGATAGGACGCAAACTCCACGAGGCTCTTGAACAGCGGTTGAAGTCACAAGGCATCCTGAATATGAATGCTTGCATTTCCTTTATCGAACAGGAAGACGAGTTCTTGTCCCAGGACAGCATACGTTTCCATGAACATCTTGGATACAAGACGGTGGCACATTTCCATCTGTGTGGCAAGAAGTTTGGAAGGTGGTATGACATGATATGGATGGAGAAGATGATAGGAGAACATACCTGACTTGCATCCAACGCCGGTTACCACATATTCCTAAAAATACTCCCCTTTCCCCCCCCCAACGAAGTGAACGTACGTCCCTTTAACTCCTTTTAACGTCCCTTTAACGTCCCTTTAACTTCCCTTTAACTCCTCTTGAACAAGTTCTTAATTTTTGCAACCGGGTGGCAACATCTTTATTTTACCTTTGCACCCGG
>JAFWSS010000039.1 GCA_017524385.1 Prevotella sp. | reverse complement strand
GAGTGCGCCATTGGCACGGAGCCACAAAGGACAACTGGTTCTCTCAGGTAGTGATTTATGATTCGGCTTGGAAACCTGCAGAAACATACAATGACAGCGACAATTCCATTTCGGATGAGTATTACAATGGATTAGAGATGGTGGAGTATGCGCACCAGACCACAACTGACAGCCTGATGTTTGCAGCCCCTGACTCCACGCTGTCACTACCAACATTCAACGGGCCGATTCGTCTGGCAAATACTGTGAATGCTCCAAATGTGGCAGACTCTCCAGGACTTCACTACGTCGTGTTCGAGCCTGGGGTCATCAATGCCTGGCATACTCATCCGGGAGGCCAGATACTGATAGCAACCGACGGCATCGGATACCACCAGATTGAAGGTCAGCCTGCAGAGGTATTGCATCCAGGCGATGTCGTGATGTGTCCGCCCGATGTGAAACATTGGCACGGTGCCGCACCCCATTCACGCTTCGCCCACCTGGCTGTAGGTACCAATCCCGACCGTCCAGCCGTAGTGTGGACTGACGAGATGCTGAGTAAAGAGGAATACGAGCGGCTTCCAATGGAATGAAATCCAACTATAGTTTGCTTTTCGGCAAAAAATGAAAGAATCCCCGTAATTATTATTAAAATGATTGCGGGGATTCTTCGTACCTTTGCACCAGCGAATTTAACAAGCAAAGAAATATGAGAAAAACAATAACTACAATGATGATGCTGATGACTTCGATGTTGGGTTATGCAGCCTGTTCATCGGACAGTGTTTCAAAAGAGGCAGCAAACGTTTCGGCAAATGACAACGTGCCGACAGATTTCCAGATTCAGTACACGACCCCGGTACCGTCGGAGTTCTTTCAGGCGGCAACGCAGCAGGGAACGATTGAGTTGGTTGAGTATGATTCAAAGGACTACACCCAAAGCAGCCGTCCCGCGACGAAGAAGCCTGCCTACGTGTATGTGCCATATGGTTACGACCCGTCGAAGCAGTACGACGTTATCTACCTGCTACACGGCTGGACTGGAGTGGCCGAGGAGTATTTCCTAGGGCGTAGCGGTAATAGCCGCACGAGGTTGGTAAACATCTTCGACAACCTGATTCAGCGTGGACTCTGCCGTCCGTTCATCGCCGTATCACCCACATGGGATAAGGATAACCGTTCTAAAGGCTGGGGTGAATCTACTCGTGAGGCAGCCGTATTCTCGCAGGAGTATGTGAACGATCTCATCCCTGCCGTTGAAACGCGCTATTCCACCTATCTAACAGAAGCGATACCCGAAGGTATCCTTGCCTCGCGTGCCCATCGTGCCATCGGCGGTTTCTCGCTAGGCAGCATCACAACGTGGTATGTCTTCGAGCAGGCTTTCGACTATAGTCGCATGTATCTGCCCATGAGTGGCGACAACTGGAGCCAGGGCATGTATGGCGGGGCCTACTATCCTGATGAAACTGCAAAGTTTCTGGCAGACCTTGTCAATGCCTCTCCCTACAAGAACGACTTCTATGTGTGGTATGCCGTAGGCACCGAGGATGTGCGCATTGACCAGACCCACAACCAAGCTATGGCGATGGCGAAGATTTCGGACACATTCAACTCGTCGAACTTTTCTTATCATCAAAAGGAAGGTGGGCGACACGACTTCAATGCTGTGTGGGAATTCTGCTATCATGCCCTGCAGTTCTTCTTCCCTGCTGAAAACACCGAGACCATCGTGAATTACTACAACCGCCAAAGCCGCATCAATGATGTGATGAACAATGCAGCCTTTGGCGATTACGGACGACTGATATTCCCTGTGAACACAGGATATTGGAGCGGCACGACGCTGGAGCAACTCCAGTTGACGTGGTATAACTACATCGATCCCGACAAGACTGTGGAGGTGTGCAACTATCTCCGCGCTCATGCCGACAATTGTTTCATCGACATCTATACCGAGGCAGAAAAGCAGACTAATCCAGATTTGCGCAACACGGGGTTATTCTTCTTCCGAGGTAACAAAGGCCAGCCCTTCGCCATTTGCAATGCGGGCGGCGGTTTTTCCTATGTGGGAGCCATGCACGACTCGTTCCCTCATGCCCTTGAACTCTCGAAGCAGGGCTACAATGCCTTTGCGCTCATCTATCGCCCAGGCGATGCTTACGAGGACCTGGCCCGTGCTATCACCTTTGTCTGTGACCATGCCAATGAGTTAGGTGTCGCCCCTACAGGCTACTCCCTGTGGGGCGGTTCGGCTGGTGCACGTATGGCTGCCACGTTAGGAAACAGCTCCTACTTGCGTCAGTTGACAGGTCGCACCGACATTCCCCAAGCCTCGGCAGTCATCATGCAATACACGGGCTACACCACCGTTTCGCAATACGACTGTGCCACATACGCCTGCTGCGGCACCAGCGACGGCATCGCATCATGGCGCACCATGCAGAGCCGCCTTGAAAGTCTCTCAGCCCTCGGCATCCCTACCGAGTTCCACTCGTACAACGGTCTGCCCCACGGCTTCGGCCTCGGCACCGGCACCGTAGCCGAAGGCTGGCTCCAAGATGCCGTTCACTTCTGGCAGCAACAGTCGAGCGCAACCGCCATCCGTTCAGCAAGAGCCAACACAAAGCAATCAGATACCATCTATTCCCTCAACGGCATACGTCACAATAGTCTACAACCTGGAGTGAACATTGTGGACGGACGGAAGGTCGTAATCCTAAAATATTCCGCGAAACGGCAATAAGTTTTGCGGAATTTTTCACTTTTCAGCCTTTAAAGTTGCTTGATTTGAAAACTTTTTGTAATTTTGCAGCTATGAAAGCCGAAAGAACCATATCAGCGTACAAGATTATGCCTCAAATCCGCAAGCTAATTTGCTATGCTGAATTAGCATGAAATATTAAGAATCGGCGAGTTGCCATGGTCTCGGAGACTCGCAATCCTAGCCATCAGGAGATAACTACCCCTTACCCCACAAAGCGACTTGAGGCAATACGCATAGTGATCCATCAAGTCATGGCGTTATCCGAAATCCAAATCGGCATAAGACTTGTTACTGGTATATATGTTAAGCACATTTTGCCTGGCAGCCCTGATCCATTTGGCAGACACGGAGACGAACTTGAAGACGAAGGTTCTTATTCTGCTTGTCTTCTTCAGCCCGAAATCGCGCAATGGGATACGAGACAGCAGGAACTTGTAGAAGTTGTAAATGAGCGCGGTCATCACCAGGAATGCGGCATTCTGCGACATGAAAGACTTTGGCAGATGGCTCCATCCGAAGCCGTTGTTCATCTCATCGAATATGCGTTCCTTGCCACCACGCAGGTTGTAGAACTCCACAATTTCCCCTGTCGAGGAAACATAGTCGTTGGTAAGGATGCATCGGTAAGTGTATTCCCCCTCCCAGATGTCGAGGTCTCCATCGGTTCTCCGTTGGCGCTGGATGACAAGGCGGTATGCCTTCCCCTTCCACTTTTCGACCAGAATGGAGTTCAATTCGAAGACTTGTCCGTTGATTTCTTCCCTGTGCCATCCCCTCAAGGCAAAGATTTCATCGTATAGGGACGCACAGCGGTTGGCGCGAATATAGAAATACCGGCAGTGCTTCTCGACCGTCCCGACGATTTCTTCCGAACAGGAGCCGCAGTCCATCCTTGATCGGTTGATAAACAGCCTCCTTGCCTCAAATCGGGCAAAAATTCTCTCTAGCGTATCTCGCTGGTGGAAACGGACATTTGCATTGCCGTCACGGTTTTCTACGCCGACTATGAGGTCGTTAATCACTGCCACTCCCGGTCCATATCCCTTGAATTTCTTATAGGTGGTCTTGGAATCATATTTCTCGGTCTCGATGAACAGATGATCGAAGTCAAGGTCATATTCGCCATCCTCCATCAACTGGCCTGTCTCAAGTAAGGCATTGAGAAGTAGAGCATTGAGTTTTTCAGCAGGATTGAACCCGTATGGGCGGCCCTGATCGGACACATATGTAATGTTGTCCTCCGTCAATTCCTCTATCGAACGAAGGATAGTATCCGAGCTGAAAGTCCTGATGGTCGGATGCTGAGAAAGATAGGGCATGAGATGCCTGGAGACATCTTCTATGCACGAGCCTCCGCAAAAGTACACGCACATCAGAGAACGGAGAATCTCGCTATACTTGTAACCGGCAGATTTGCATCTGAAACCGAGTGTGGAATCGACAATTTTGCCTAAAAATCGGTCAAATGCACCCATAATTGGAAAAATTCCACCAAAAGGTGTGATTTTTTCAGATTTAATTTGTATCTTTGCCACGTCTTGTTAAAAGTTTTCTTATGTATTTTTTCGCAGCACAAAGATAAGTGAAATTTTTGATATGACAAACACTTGGGTAACTTTTTGTTGCCCAAGTTATTCTAAAAAATATTTTTTAACAATGCTGCGGATTCTAGTGTAGCATCCTAACCAGTATAAATAAAAACTGATTTTAAACAATAAAACTTCAAATTGTTCGTTTATATGTTGTTCATAAAACATAAACGACAATGGGAAGACCTAAGAAATATCACGTCCTACTCTCCGCAGAAG